>JBFFFX010000160.1:0-6372 GCA_041557775.1 Acidimicrobiia bacterium
CGACGCTCGGAGTGTCCCGCGATGACAAAGCTCACCGAGAGCTTCTTCAGCATGCTCGGGGCGACCTCACCCGTGTAGGCGCCGTCCGCCTCCCAGTGGCAATGCTGCGCCCCCAGCCCGATGGCGAGGTTGTCGGCCTCGATCACGGTCTGCGCCGAGCGCAGGGCAGTGAACGGAGGACACACCACGACGTCGACGCGGTCGTAGTCGCCGGGGTCGAGGCGGTAGCTCAGCTTCTGCACCATCTGAATCGCATCCAGGTGCGTTGCGTTCATCTTCCAGTTGCCTGCGATCAAGTCCTTGCGCATCGCCACTCCGTCACTCGCGAACCCACTGTTGCAGCGCCGCCACCCCGGGCAGCGTCCTTCCTTCCAGCATCTCCAGACCGGCACCGCCACCCGTGGAGACGTGGCTCACTTCGTCGTCCTTGCCCAGCATCCTGATTGCGGCCACGCTGTCCCCGCCGCCGACGACACTGAAACCGCTGCATCGCGTGACTGCCTCCGCGATCCCCGCAGTCCCCCGCCGGAACGCCTCCCACTCGAAGACGCCCATCGGCCCGTTCCAGAAGAGGCTCCCCGCTCCTTCGATGGCCTCACCGAAACGCGCGATCGTCGCGGGCCCGACATCGAGGCCGAGCGTACCGTCGGGAATCGCCTCGGCCGGCACCACCCACGATGCCGCATCGGCCGCGAAGCGCTCGGCGACCACGACATCGGCCGGAAGCTCGATCTTGTCGCCGTACTCGCCCAGCAGACGACCGACCTCCTCGATCCGGTCGGCGTCGAGCAGCGAGTCCCCAACGCCGTGACCCTGGGCGGCGAGCAGGGTGAAGCACATGCCACCGCCGACGAGCATCTTGTCGACGCGCGGGAGCAGGTGGGACATGACACCGAGCTTGTCGGCGACCTTGGCGCCGCCCAAGACCACGATGTAGGGCGACGCCGGGTCGTCGAGGAGCCGGCCCAACGCACGGACCTCCGCTTCGAGCAGCGGCCCTGCCGCCGACGGCAGCCGCTCGGCCACACCGACGGTCGACGCATGGGCCCGATGGGCCGAGCCGAAGGCATCGAGCACGAAGACGTCGGCAAGTTCGGCCAGGGCGTCGGACAGCTCCGCGGCGTTGGTCTTCTCCCCCTCCTCGAAGCGCGTGTTCTCGAGCACGGCGACGGTGCCGGCAGGGACGTTGTGAACCGCCGCCGTCACTGCGGGACCGGCGACGCCGTCGATCTGTTCCACCGGGAAACCGCCGAGCTCGCCGAGCCGAGCCGTCACCGGCGCCATCGTCAGCGAGGGGTCGATCCCCTTGGGTCTGCCGAGGTGGCTGCAGACCACGACCACAGCGCCGGAGTCACGCAGCCGCGCGATCGTGGGCAAGCTCGATCGGATGCGAAAGTCGTCGGCGACGTTCCCTTCGTCGTCGAGGGGAACGTTGAGATCGGCGCGCAACAGCACGCGTCTGCCGGCGACGTCCAGCCCGTCCAGCGTCGGGAGGACACTCACCTGGGCATCCTCAGCCGAGGCGGGCGGCGAGGTCGACGAGCCGGCTCGAGTAGCCCCACTCGTTGTCGTACCAGCCGAGGACCTTCACGAGGCCGCTGCCGGGCACGATCGCTGCAGAGGCGTCGTAGATGCACGAGTGCGGATCACCGACGATGTCGGACGAAACGATCGGATCCTCGGTGTAGCGCAGAATGCCCTTCAGCGGACCTTCCGCGGCTGTCTTGAACGCCTCGTTGACCTCATCGAGACTCACCTCTCGCGACAGATTGGCGACGAGATCTGTGATCGAGCCGTCCGGGACCGGCACCCGCATCGCCATGGCGTGAAGCTTGCCGTTCAGCGAGGGAAGCACCTTGCCGACGGCGCTCGCCGCACCGGTCGAGGTCGGAATGATGTTCGCCGCCGCCGCCCGGGCACGCCGCATGTCCTTGTGAGGCAGGTCGAGGATGCTCTGGTCGTTGGTGTAGGCGTGCACCGTCGTGAACATGCCCGACTCGATCCCGAATGCCTCGTCGAGCACCTTCGCCATCGGTGCGATGCAGTTCGTCGTGCACGACGCATTCGAGATGACCTTGTGCTTCCCTGGATCGAGCTGGTCGTCGTTCACGCCCAGGACGATCGACACATCGGGGTCCTTGGACGGGGCGCTGATCACGACCCACTTGGCCCCGGCCTCGAGGTGCTTGGACGCCATCTCGTGCGTCCGGAATATCCCCGTCGACTCGATGACGATGTCGACTCCGAGATCTCCCCACGGCAGCGTGGCCGGATCGCGCTGGGAGTACACCGCAAAACGATCGCCGTCGACCACGAGATCACCGTCGGCGACCTCGACCGACCCACCGTACGCGCCGTGCACGCTGTCATAGCGAAGCAGGTGCGCCAGCGTCTCGGCGTCGGTCAGGTCGTTGACCGCGACCATGTCGAACCCGGCGTTGCTGCGCTTCGCCGCTCGGAAGAAGTTGCGGCCGATTCGTCCGAACCCATTGATGGCCACCTTCATGGCGTCCGCCTCCTGTGGAGTCTCGTCGTGTTACGTGGGGTGTTGCTGATGTGGATTGCCGTATTGGTCATGGGGCCAGCGCACCGAGCGCCAATCCGAGGCGCTGCGAATCGTGCTGAGGCCATGGCGCGGCCGGATCGACGAGCTCGGTGAGCATGACCTCGATCCCCGCGGCTTCGAGAGCCCCGGCATCGACCCTGACCGGTTCGAGCGGCGGCTCGGTGGCCACCAACCCGGACTCGGCGACGATAGCACTCGGCTTCTTGAGCCCAGCCAGGTCGAGCAGCGCGTTCACGTGGGCCAGCAGGTCCATGCCCAGCGTCTCTCCGTCCTGGGTGATGAGATTGGCGACATAGACCAGCTGTGCGTTCGAGGCGTTGATCGCGTCGGTGATGCCCGGCACCACCAGCGTGGCAAGCAGCGATGTGTACAGGCTTCCCGGCCCGATCACTATCTGGTCGGCGGCAGCGATCGCCTCCACGGCCTCCGGCTCGGCCGAGACGTCCCTCGGTGTGACCCAGATCCGCTCGACGCCTCCCCGAGCGCGTCCGATCGTGGCCTGGCCGGCGACGATGTGCCCGTCGATCTCGGCCACCAGGCGCAGGTGAGCCGGCGCCGCCGGCACGACCGAGCCGGAAGCGCCCAGCAGCTCCTCGGCGAGGTGCAGCGCTCCGCCGAAGCTCCCCTCCAGGTCGGCGAACGCCGCAATCAACAGGTTGCCCAGCGAATGGCCGCGCACATCGGCGCCATGAAACCGGTACTCGAAGAGACGGTGCCACAGCGAGTCGTCGCTGGTGAGCGCCAGCAGACAGCGCCGGATGTCCCCGGGCGGCGGGATGTCGAGCGCAGGGGCAAGCCGGCCCGAGGAGCCTCCGTCGTCGGCGACCGTCACGACCGCCTTGACGGAGCGGGCGTAGGACGAGACCCCCTGCAAGGCTTGGGCGAGGCCGTGCCCGCCGCCGACGCACACGACGTCGGGCCCTTGCGCACCGGACGCGGCGATCACGGTGGCGGCGTGTCCAGCGGCAGGTCCCGGTGGCGTACGGTCACGTCGACATCGTGGCTGCCGATGCGAGTGGCCAGCTCCTCCGCAAGCGCAACGGAGCGATGTTTGCCGCCGGTGCAGCCCACGGCGATGGTCAGGTACTTCTTTCCCTCCGCCTCGTAGCGCGGCAGCAGGAAGTCCAGCATCGTCATCGCCTGCGCGCAGAACACGCCGGCGTCCTCGCTCGACAGCACGTAGTCGCTCACCGCCGCGTCGAGGCCCGTCTGCGGGCGCAGCTCGGGAATCCAATGCGGGTTGGGAAGAAACCGCACATCGAACAGGAGGTCCACGACCCGGGGGACTCCGCGCTTGAAGCCAAACGAGACGACGTCGACCCGCATCTTGCGCTCATCGCGCTCCTGGTCGAAGGCGTGCTCGACCCGCCGCCGCAGGTCGTGGACGCTGAGCTCTGTGGTGTCGATGATCACGTCCGACATCCCGCGGATCTCCTCGAACGCGATCCGCTCCTCGGCAATCGACCGCGCCAACGACGGTGCTGCCATCGGATGCGTGCGACGCGTCTCCTCGAAGCGTTTGCCGAGTGTTGCATCGTCGGCGTCAAGGAACAGCACGGTCGTGCGGATACCCCGGCCGAGCAGGCCGCGGATCGCCTCGTCGAGGTCGTGGGGGGTGACACCGCCGCGGGTGTCGACGACGGTCGCCATTCGGGGATAGGTTCCCTCGACAACGCCGACGCGGTCGACGACGTCCACGATCAGCGTCGGCGGCAGGTTGTCCACCACGAAGAAGCCGAGGTCTTCCAGCACCTTCGCCGCTTGGGAGCGGCCGGCGCCCGACATCCCCGTGACGATGATGACGCGCGGTTCGACCTTGCCGTTCATCGGGTGAACCGTAGCCCGTTCATCAGGGTGCGCGGCCCACACCCCGGCGGCGACGCTGTCCGCCCGGTCAGGGGCCCCTGAGGCGTTCGTACAGCTCGGCGGCAACCGCGGACGGGACGACCTCGGCGAGCTGGTCGATCTCCGCCTCGCGCAGGCGCTTCAGACTGCCGAACTTCCGCAGCAACGCCCGCTTGCGGGCCGGGCCGACGCCCGGCACCTCGTCGAGAACCGAGTCCACCATGCGCTTGCCCCGCAACCTGCGGTGATAGGAGACGGCAAAGCGGTGCGCCTCGTCGCGCACGCGCTGCAGGATGTACAGCGCCTCCTCTCCCCGGGGAATCGCCAGCGGGTCCGGGTCATCCGGGAAGTAGACCTCCTCCAGCTTCTTGGCCAGACCGACCACAGGAATGTCGAGATCGAGTTCGTCGAGCACCTTCACCGCACGACCAAGCTGCCCTGCGCCCCCATCGATCACGACCAGGGACGGCTCGTAGGCGAACTTGCCCCGCTCGCTCGCCGGCCTCTTGCGGTCGGCCAGGTAGGCGGTGAAGCGACGGCGCAAGACCTCCTCCATCGCGGCGAAGTCGTCCTGTCCGTCGAGCGTTCTGATCTTGAAGCGCCGGTAGTCCGACTTCTTCGGGAGAGCGTCCTCGAACACGACCATCGACCCGACCGTATCGCGGCCTTGGATCGTGGAGATGTCGTAGCACTCGATCCGCAGCGGCGGGTCGGCCAGCCCGAGGTGCTCCTGGAGACTCTGCAGGGCTCGGGCGCGGGCGTTGTGATCGCTGCTGCGCTTGAGCCGGTGCCGGGCGAACTCCTCCTTGGCGTTCGCCACGGCCGTCTCCATGAGCCGGCGTTTGGCGCCCCGCTGCGGCACCCGCAGCGACACCGCAGATCCCCGGCGCACGCGCAACCACTCTCGCTGCAGCTCCACGTCGTCGGGCAGCTCCTCCACCAGCACTTCCTTCGGAGGGACCTCGGAGCCGTAGAGCTGGCCCAGGACGAGGCCGATCAGCTCCGCGCTGGTCACGTCCTCGACCTTGTCGACCACAGTCGTCTTCCGCCCGGTCACCCTTCCTTTCACGATGCTCAGCACGATGAGCACCGCCTCGAGGCCGTCCTCCTCGATCGCGACGAGATCGAAGGAATCGGTCCGTTGGGTCACGAGCTCCTGACGCGCCAGCGCCTTCTCGACGGCAGCCGCCTGGTCGCGGAAGCGGGCGGCGGCCTCGAACTCGAGGCGATCGGATGCGGCTTGCATATCGGCCCGCAACCGGGTCAGCACATCATCGCGGTCGCCGTCGAGAAACGCAGCAAGCCCGTCAACGTGCTCGCCGTAGCCGCTCGCCGAGATCTCACCGACGCATGGGCCGCTGCACCGCTCGATGTGGAACAACAGACAGGGCCTGCCAAGCGTCTCGTGAGTGCGGAACTTGCTGTCCGTGCAGGTACGCACCGGGAACGTCCGCAACAAGAGATCGAGGGTCTGGCGAATCGCATAGGCGTGCGCGTACGGTCCGAAGTACTCCACGCCCTTGAGGCGCTTGCCGCGCATGACCGACGCCCGCGGCCACTGTTGATACCGGGTGATCGCAAGGTAGGGGAAGCTCTTGTCGTCGCGCAGTCGGATGTTGAAGCGGGGACGATGCTCCTTGATCAGCGAATACTCGAGCATGAGAGCGGCGACCTCGCTGTCGGTCACGATCCACTCGAGACTCCCGGCCGCTCCGACCATCGCTCGGGTGCGCGCCGTCAAGTCGCGCGCAAAGTACTGCGCGGTGCGTTTACGCAGCGATTTCGCCTTGCCGACGTAGAGCACGGCGTGCCCTGCGCCGCGAAACAGGTACACCCCAGGCGAATCGGGAACGGATGCGCTCGGAGGGCGCTCGACCATACGACGAGGTTAGGCGCCACCTCACGTCTCGCGGACGAAGCGCACCGGCTGGCCGCAAAAGGCGAGTGGTCGGGCCTCTACG
>JBFFFX010000161.1:0-6330 GCA_041557775.1 Acidimicrobiia bacterium
CACCGAATCGGCGCCGGGCTCGTCGACGAGCGCGGCGACGAAAGGAACCTCGACGCGCTGTCCGGCCGCGGTGGACACCACGAGCCGGTCTTGCGCATCGCCGAGCACCACGTCGGTGACGGTCCCCAGTACCGTCCCCGACGCCGTGACGGCACGAAGACCCACGAGGTCGTCCGGCCAGTACTCCCCATCTCCGAGCGCGCGCCGATCGGCGGCGTCGATGGTCAGCGTGAGCTTGGCCACCGCTTCCGCGGCAGTCCGGTCGCCGAGCTCCGCCATCGACAGGATGACCCCGTCCTTGTGCGGACGGACGGCGGTGACGGTGAGACGGTCGGTACCGTCCTCGACGTAGAAATGGGCACCCGTGGAGAAGCGGTCCGGGTGATCGGACAGCGGCACGACGAGCACGTCGCCGCGAATGCCGTGCGGCCGCGTGATGTAGCCGACCGGGATGCGCGAGGCATCCATCGCGCCGTCAGTCGAGGAACTCGACCTGGACGTCGACGCCTTCCTCGTCGCCCGCCGCTCCGGCGAGGGTCCGGATCGCCCGCGCAACGCGGCCGCGGCGACCGATGACTCGCCCCATGTCGGACTTGGCGGTGCGCACCTCCGCGACGACGGCGTCTTCACCGTCGTCGAGCACCTCGACCTCGACGGCGTCGGCATCGTCGACGATCTGCTTGACCACGTAGGTGACGACGCGGCCGGCGATCTCGCCCTTGTTCATGCGGTGTCCTCCGGTGCAGTGTCCTCGGCGTCCTCGGCGTCCTCGGCGTCTTCGGCGGTGGGGGCTGCGGCCTCCGCGGCCTCCGCGGCCTCCGCGGTCTCGGCGGTCTCGGCGGTCTCGGCGGTCTCGGCTGCGGCCTCGGCCGGCGGCTCGCCGACGACGTGGATCTCCGGCGTGTGCGCAGGGGCTTCGACGGCGGCCGGCGCGGGCTGCTCGGCAACGTCGATGGTGTGGATATCGCCCTTCGCCACCCGGAATTGCGTCCAGGCGCCGGAGATCTCGAGCAACTTCCTCGCCCGGTCGGTTGGCTGGGCGCCCTTGCGAAGCCAATCGAGGGCCCGGTCGTTGTCGATCTCGATGAGCGACGGCTCTTGCCGCGGGTCGTAGCGTCCGATCTGTTCGATGTAGGCACCGTCGCGCGGCTTGCGCGAGTCCACCACGACGACGCGGTACGTCGGCTGCTTCTTCTTGCCCATCCGCGTCAGGCGGATCTTCACTGCCATGTCTGTGCTCTACCTCTTCTTCCTGCGGCCCATGCCGGGGAGGGCCAAGCCCGGGATCGGGCTCGTGCCACCGGCGATGGCTTTCATCATCTTCTGCGCCTCGGAAAACTGCTTCAGGACGCCGTTGACGTCCTGGGGCCGGGTTCCCGAGCCGGCTGCGATGCGGCGCTTGCGGCTCCCGTTGATGATCTTGGGATTGCGCCGCTCGGCCGGCGTCATCGATCGGATGATCGCTTCCACCCGGTTCAGATCGCGGTCGTCCACCTGGACGTCCTTGAGCATCTGTCCGGCGCCGGGAAGCATACTAACCAACGATTGCAGCGGACCCATCTTCCGAAGCTGCTGGAACTGCTCGAGAAAGTCCTCGAGGTCGAAGCTGGCCGTGCGCAGCTTCTCGGCGGCGGCGATGGCCTGCTCCTCGTCGTAGGCGGCCTCCGCCTTCTCGATGAGGGTGAGCACGTCGCCCATTCCGAGAATCCGAGAGGCCATCCGCTCGGGATAGAAGACGTCGAGGTCGTCGAGTCCCTCTCCCAGACCCACGAACTTGATGGGCCGGCCCGTCACCTCTCGAGCGGAGATGGCGGCACCGCCGCGGGCGTCGCCGTCGAGCTTCGTCAGCACCAGACCGGTGAGGTCGGTGTGCTCGAGAAAGCCTTGAGCGACGTTGACGGCCTCCTGGCCGGTCATGGCGTCGACGACCAGCAGGACCTCATCGGGATCGATGGCCTTCTTGACGGCCGCCAGCTCCTTCATTAGCTCGGCGTCGATCTGCAAGCGGCCCGCCGTGTCCACGATGATGACGTTGTGGCCATCCTCGCGGGCCTGCTTCTGCGCCGCCTTCACCAGCCTCGGCGCATTGGTGGTGCGATCGACGTACACCGGCACTCCGACCCGCGTCCCCAGCTTCTCGAGCTGATCGATGGCGGCGGGACGTTGCAGGTCGGCAGCCACCAACAGCGGGCGCTTCCCCTTGGACTTGAGGTGCTTGGCGAGCTTGGCGGCGGTCGTGGTCTTGCCCGAACCTTGGAGACCGGCCATCAGGATGACGAGCGGCGGCGCACTGGGGCGGGCGAGAGGTGCTTCCGCCCCCAGTGTCGTGATGAGCTCCTCGTGAACGATCTTGATGACCTGCTGACCCGGGGTGAGACTCTTGGTGACCTCGGCCCCGATCGCACGGTCCTTGACTCGCTTCAAGAACGACTTCACGACGACGACGTTGACATCGGCTTCGAGCAGCACGAGCCGGACTTCGCGCAATGCCGCATCGACGTCTTTCTCGTCGAGGCGGCCCTTGGACCGCAGGCGCGAGAAGACGTCGCCCAAGCGTGCGGAGATCGTATCGAACATGGGAAGCGAAGTGTAGGAGCGTCAGCGGCTACGGCCACCGGGTGGGGCGCTCGTCGGACAGATCGTCTTCGGTGAGCTCGACGTCCCAACGATCGAGACAATCGTGACAGCGAAAGGCGACGAGGTCGCCGGGCACGAATCCCTCTTCCGGCTCGCGGGTGATCCGGCTGCAGCGACCCCCGCAGTCGATACACATGATGTGCTCCGGCACCGCCATGGGCCAACGGTAGGCCGACTACGGCCGCTCGTCGGACGAACTCCTGCGCTCGCCGCCGGCATCGCCATCGCCCGCCTGGCCGGTGTCCTGGCCGTTCGCCCCCGGAGCGGGATCTCGGTTGCCGGAATCGGTGCCGCTCGAAGTACCACCGGTCCCGGAATCGGTGCCGCTCGAGGTGCCGCCGGTCCCGGGCACCGTTCCCTGCCCCGCTCCTGAAGAACCCGTATCGGGACCGGAGTCTTGGTGGCCGTCCGGAGGTCCGCTATCCGGCGTGCCGCCGGATTCCGAAGCCGGGTCGGCGGGAACGGACGACGTGTCTTGGCCGGAGTCGTGCTGAGCGCGAATGCGACTCCGCACGCGGTCGAGTCGCGCCGACAGCGGCCCGGGCTCGCCGAGGTCATCGACTGCGGCCAGGGCGCGGTCGACCGCCGCAGCGATCTCGCCGGCCGGAGCGTCGCGCGCGATCAGCGTCTCGAGCTCCTCGACGCGATGCGTGGCGGCGAGGTCATCGTCGACGACACCGCGGATTCGCTCCGTGGCCTGCTTCACCGGGTAGAGAAGATCGCCGGGAAGGCTGTCTTCCGCGGCAATTGCGACTGCGGGGAGGGCGAGCAGCGCGATCGCGGCGAACACCACGCCGAGTCGTGACCGCACGGGTGCAACGCGACGCCGGGAACGGGGCGCAGATCGGAGCGCAGCACCCACCGCCGCCAGGTGGTGCTCGACGGTCGCCGAGTCGACTTCGATGCCGTAGGCAGCGACAAGGCGCTCCGACAATCCGGCAGACACCGTCATACCGACACTCCCTCCGTCTTGCTCAGGAGACGGCGAAGTCTTCGCTCCGCTCGAGCCGTGGCGGCATAGACCGCGGCCCTGTTGGAGCCGACGACGGTCGCCGTCTCCTGTCCGCTCATGCCCACGACGTGGCGGAGCACCAGCAGTGTCCGCTGGCGTGGCGTGAGCCGGCCCATCGCCAACCGCAGATCTGGGTCGGGGTCGAGTGAGGGAGGCGTAGCAGGAAGCTCAACCCCGACCTCAGGAGGGCGGGCGATGAGAGTCTCGGGATGGCGCGCCCTCCGGCGAAGTTCGTCGCGACACGTGTAACGCACGCTGCGAAACAGCCACGCCCGCAGGGAACGGCCGTCACCCCTGATCTTCGGCGCCGCCCTGACCAGTTCGAAGAATGCCTGCTGCACGGCATCCTCGGCAAGGCGACGATCGTGGATCAGGCCGTTGGCGAAGGAGGCCAGCGGCCCCGCGGTCTGTCGATAGGCGGTGGCAAAAGCTGCTTCGTCGCGAGCCCGGACGCCATCCATGATCTCGTCCAGTTCCGGGTAGTCACTCACCTGTGCCGCCCAACACGTTCCTAGAACGGCATCGCCACTCGCATCCAGTGGTGGAACATCCACTGCGCTCGCACGAGGCAACCGTCCTCACCATGCTCCCACAACCAGCCGAATGCGGATTCACCCGTCGCCGTAGTGAGCGGCGGGCACTCGCCACCGTGGAACGAGTGACCCGCCCGGAAGGCGCTCCCGGTCTGCTCTGAGGAAGCAGTCCGGGCGACATCCTCGGCCGCACCCGAGGGAACGTCGCGGACCCGATCCCGATCCCGATCCCGATCCTGATCACGGTCACGGTCCCGATCCTGGTCCTGGTCTCCTACCGTTGCGGGCTCGTCGCCTTCGGTCGCCGCGGGCACTTCGTCAGCGACCACGCAGTCCCGCGCCCGCTCGCGCACCTGATCCTGGTCTCGATCTTGGTCTTGGTCCTGATCCACCTCACACGATTGGTCGCAGGAGCCATCTCGTTCCTGCAATTGGGTTTGGTCCTGCTGCTGGTCGCCGCCTTGACCCGCCGTGGCAGCCGCAGCGGACATCAACGCGACCAACAGCGTGGCCACGACTATGACAAACAGGCGTCGCATGGCTCCTCCTCTCCGGAAATGAGCCTTACCCCCTAGAGACGCCGCGCCCCCGCGATATTCGACGGTGTTGTTCGGAGTTTCTCCGATGTCGTGACTCCAGCCCTCTCGACGGCCAGTATCGTGAGGTTGTGGATCCCACGGCCAAGGCCAGACTCCGGCTTGCGTATGACGCCGATGCCGAGCGCCGCAACGCACGCGACCCCGAAGCCTGGCGTTTCGCGGCCGTCGACGACTTGGCAGATCGAATGCTCGATGCCGGACTCCGGTCCGTCCTGGACGTAGGCTGCGGTACGGGGCAGATGGCCGAACGCATGTCGAAGCACGGGTTGGACGTCATGGGCGTCGACCTCTCTCCCGCCAACGTCATGTGCACCCAGGCGCGGCGCGTCGCCGCCTTGGTCGGCGACTTCGGCGGCCTCCCGTTCGACGACGGCACCTTCGAGGGTGCGCTCGCCTTCAACTCGATGCTCCACGTTCCGAAGGCCGAGCTCGCTGGGGTGCTCACCGAGATCCGGCGGGTGCTCATCCCGGGAGCACTGGCGAAGATCGTCGTTTGGGGAGGCTTCGACCACGAAGGACCGCACGACGGCGATTGGCTCGACCCGCCGCGGTTCTTCTCGTTCTACTCCGATGAAGCGTTCGAGGCCCTCGAGACGCCCGGCTTTGTCGAGATCGAGACGGTCCTCCTCCACGAGCTGGCGGAATCGGACGGTCTTCACCCGCAGGCGAAGCTGCTTCGCGCAACGTGAGGCTCAGGCCGAGCCCGCCACCACCGGGGTTTCGATCCTCGCTGCAGGCCTCCTACGACGATGCCGCCCGCCGCCGGGACGAGATGGGCGAGGCCGATTGGCGCTGGCCGCTGGCCGAGCAGTTTCTGGCCCGATTGCGTGCAGAGGACCGAACCAGCCTCCTCGAGATCGGGTCCGGCGTCGGGTACACGGCCCGGTGGTTTGCCGACCACGGTCTTCAGGTCGTCGCCACCGACCTCTCACCGGCCCAGGTCGAGCGGTGCCGCGCCAAGGGACTCGACGCCCACGTGCGCGACATGTACGACCTCGGCTTCGCTGCTGCGTCCTTCGATGCCGCGTGGGCCATGAACTGCGTCCATCACATCCCCGGGGAGGACTTCCGACAGGTGCTCGCCGGGATCCGCGCCGTGCTCCGGCCCGGCGGATTGCTCTACCTCGGCGTCTGGGGCGGCCGCGATCTCGAGGGCATCTACGTCGACGACTTCTACCCCCCGCCCCGCTTCTTCGCGCTGCGCAGCGACGAGACTCTCCGCCGGGAGGTGGAAGCCGTCTTCACGATCGAGGCCTTCGACACCTTCGTGCCCGACCTCGAGCGAGACGACGACGGCCTGCACATGCAGTCGCTGGTGGTGCGGGCGCCATGAGCGACGACCGCGGCGACTTCACCGACGCGGTGGTCGCGGTGATCGCCGCGATCGAGCCGGGAACGGTGATGGCCTACGGCGAGATCGCCGAGGAAGCCGGGTACCCGGGCGCCGCCCGTGCCGTCGGCAACGTCGTCCGTACCGTGCCCGACCTGCCGTGGTGGCGCGTCGTCACCGCCACCGGACGCCTCGTCCCCGACCACGAGAAGGAGCACG
>JBFFFX010000162.1:0-6287 GCA_041557775.1 Acidimicrobiia bacterium
CCGGCGCATACGGTCGGGCTGCTTCCCCGTTTGGTTCATCCAGCGTGAGGGAGTGGTCCGATGACGGTCTTGAGCACGTGGTCCCCCGAGGACGGGATCCTCGGGGCCGTCGCCCCGCTGGCGCTGGCCAGCGCCGCACGTACCGCGCTCGTCGTTGACGTCGATCCGGATGGTCCTCCGTACCCGAGTCAGGCGAGCCTGGCTGATCTGGTGGCGGACGGGCCCCGGAGCAGCGATCTTCGCCCCCCTCGCCGCGGGGTGGCGGTGCTCCGCAACGGTGGTGTGGATGCCGACGATGCTTCCGACGTCGTCGCGGCACTCATCGACGGGTGGCCGGCGGTGGTGCTCCGCCTCCCCGCCCATCCGCCGCCCACGTCGGAGGCTGTCGTGCCCGTGTTTCCGCTGTCGCCGGTGCACCTGTTCGTCCACGATGGACCGGCGGTGTACCAGCGGGGACCGTGGGCGGCGCCGGCGCCCGTCGACGGCGTGGTGCTGCCCCGGCCCCGCGCCGGAACCATCCGCAGCTTGCTCGAAGGCCGGCGCCCCGGACCGTCCCGCTGGCTGCGGGCGTGGAGCGAGGTCTGGAGGCGCTCGTGGCCGTGATCGACCGCCTCGCCGAGCGCCTGCTCGCCACCGACGTGCCGCTGGAGCGCGGGCCGCTCGAGGCTGCCGCCCGCGCCCTGCTCGCCGCGGAGGCGCCACTGGCGCCCGAGGGCACCGCGACCGCCGTGGCCGATGCGCTCATCGGAATCGGACCCGCCGAGTCGCTGCTGCGAGACCCCGAGGTCTCGGACGTCCTCATCAACGGCGACGGTTCGGTCTGGGTCGAGCGGGAGGGGCGGCTGGAGATCACTCCGATCCGCTACCGACATCCAGCAGCGGTGGTCGCCGCCGTCGAGCGGATGATCGCACCGCTCGGTCTCCGTCTCGACCGGGCCAACCCCGCAGTGGACGCCCGGCTGAGTGACGGTTCGCGATTGCATGCGGTCGTGCCCCCGGCCGCCGTCGATGGGCCGGTCGTCGCCATCCGCCGTTTCACCCAGGCCGTTCCCCATCTGGATGCGCTGGTGGCTGCCGGTGGCGCCGACGAGACCGTCGCCCGCATCCTGCGCGCCGCGGTGGCCGCGCGCGAGAACCTGCTGATCTCCGGCGGCACCGGGGCAGGCAAGACCACGTTGCTGAACCTCTTGTCGCGGGAGATCCCCCGAAGCGAGCGGATCGTGACCATCGAGGATGCGGCGGAGCTGGATCTCGACGGTCACGTCGTGCGGCTCGAGGCAAGACGGCCCAATGCCGAGGGCGCCGGTGAAGTGACGCTGCGCAGCCTCGTTCGCCATGCCCTGCGGCTTCGTCCCGACCGCATCATCGTCGGCGAAGTCCGCGGTCCCGAAGCCCTCGACATGATTCAGGCGATGAGCACCGGCCACGACGGTTCGATGTCGACGGTGCATGCCAACGGGCCGGAGGAAGCGCTCTGGCGGCTCGTCGCCTTGTCGATGATGGGGTCCGAGCGAGTGGGTGAGGAGACCATCCGCCGCCAGCTGTGGTCGGCTCTCGATCTCATCATCCAGGTCGAGCGGGTGGGGGGCCTCCGGCGCCTGCGCTCTGTCGTGCGGCTGGCGGGCGACCATCTCGAGGAGGTGTGGTCGTGGTGATGGCAACGTTGCTGGCCGGGGCGCTTGCCCTTGGGATGCCGTGGCCGGTGTGGTCGATCCTCGCCCTCGGAGCGGTCCGCCCGTGGGTTGGTGGCATTGCCGTAGCGGTGCTGGCTCTGGTGGGTCGCACCCGGCACCGGGCGGGCGGGCGAGCCGCCGAGGCGGTTTATCTGGCGGGCATCGCTGCGGAGTTGCGCGCGGGCGCATCGTTGCGCGCCTCGCTCGAGGCCGCGGCCGACCGGGTACCTGAGATGGACCTGGGCGTGATGGTTCGGCGTGCGCGGAGCGGCGCGGATGTCACGTCGGTGGCGTCCGCCCTCGCTTCGCAGCTTCCGGCGACCGGGTCACTCGTCGTTCCGGCCACGCGCATGGCGTGGCGCTCGGGAGGGAGGGCGGCCGCGATGTTCGACCGGCTTGCTCTCCGGGCCGCCGACGAGGTCGCCGCGTCCCGCGAGCGCCGCACCGCCACCGCCCAGGCCCGGCTCTCGGCGTGGGTCGTCGGCGGACTCCCGCTCGTTGCGCTCGCGTTCGCTCTCGCCTCCGGACGTACGGAGGCACTGCTCGCCGGCGGCCCGCTTGGCGTAGGGGCGATGGTGGCCGGTCTCGCCATGGAGGCGATCGGGCTGGCCGCGGTCATCGTCATGTCGCGGGAGACGTCTCCATGATGCGCACCGTCGCCCTGGCTCTGTGTATCGGTCTGCGGTCCCATGTAGTGCCGTCCCGGCGGCGGTGGCTCCTCCCTCCTGCGCTGGTGCCGTGGAGTCCAACGGTCGCGGCCATCGTGCTCGTCGCCGGCGTCGCGGAGCGCCGCTGGCGAGCGATTCGTCGCCGGCGCCGGGAAGCTTCACTGGTCGTGCGCGAGCTGCCCCTCCTCGGTGAGCTCGTGCTGATGGGTCTCACAGCAGGGCTGCCGTTCGCCGCGGCGCTCCATGCCGCAGGCGAGGAGCTGTCCGGCCCCCTGCGCCGGGAGGTCGCATTGGTGGCCCGGCGCGCCGCCGACGGTGGGGTCCGGATCGCCCTGGCAGGCGCAACCGGAGCGGCGCACCGGCTTTACGCGGTCGCCGCCCGAGCGACCTCGACCGGCGCTCCGCTCGGCTCGGCCGTTGAGGCATGGGTCGACGAGCTTCGCGCAGAGGAACGGGAGCGGCGGCTCACTGCCGCTCGCAAGCTGCCGGTCAAGCTGGCGTTTCCGCTGGCGCTACTGATCCTCCCCGGTTTCGTCCTCCTGACCGTCGCACCGGCGCTCGTCCGCGCTGTGGAGCGGTTCGGTGTCTGAGCTTCCCCCCGCGCCGGGCGGAACCCGGCAGAACGAGGAAAGGAGCATCACATGCTCATCAATCACCACGGGGAGCGGGGCCAAGCGACCGCCGAGTACGCGCTGGTGATCGTCGCCGCGGCCGCGGTGGCGTTGGCGCTGGTCGCCTGGGCCACCTCGACGGGCACACTCGGCAACCTGTTCGACACGGTGGTCGCCAAGGTGACCGCCTACGTGTGACGGCGCTACGCACGTCTTCACGGGGAAGCGCTGCGGTGGAGCTGGCACTCGTACTGCCCGTCGTGCTGCTCGTCATCGGCGCTGTCGCCGAGGTCGCGGTCGTCGCCAAGGCGCAGCTGGAAGTGGTCAACGCGGCGCGCGAGGGGGCTCGCGAGGCGGCGGCGAGCCCGGACCCGGCCCGGGCCGTCGCTGCCGTGAGCGCCGCACTGGGTGGCTCGGCGCCTGCGGCGCGCATCGCCGTGCGGCGTCCGCATGTCGTGGGGGCGACTGCGGAGGTCGAGATCAGTTTGCCGCACCGCATGGCGGCGGGGATCTTCGGCGGACTCGTGATCGAGCTGAGGGGGCGTGCCGCGATGCGGGTCGAGCAATGAGACGCGGGGAGACGGGCTCCGCCACGGTCCTGATCGTCGGCGTCGCTGCGCTGGCCTCCGTCCTTGGCCTGTTCGTCGCAGACGTGGCCCTCTACGTGCGGGCGAGGACCGCCGCCGCCGTCGCCGCCGACGCCGCAGCGCTGGCGGCGGCGCCGGTCACCTTTGCAGCGTTCGGGGCGTCGGGCACCCCGGCCGCCGAAGCGCGGCGCTTCGCCGCGAGAAACGGGGGCGTGTTGGTCAGCTGCGACTGCGCCGTCGACCGCACCTGGGCCACTCGCGAGGTGCGTGTCCTTGTCGCCGTCCCGGCGGATCTGCTGCTGTTCGGCCCGCAGATGGTGCATGCGTCCAGTCGTGCCGAGTTCGACCCCACCGCGCTGCCGCGATGATCAATCCGGTACGTGGGTGCGCTCGCCGAAGATCGTCCGCTCGCCATCCGCCGATGCGCTGTAGAACAGGTCGTAGCGCCGGAACTCGCCCGGATCGGTTTCGGTGCAGGTGAAGACCTCGGCGCGCAAGCGGTCGATGTGGCCGGCGACGATGCACACCTCGGCCGCCTCTCGGCTCGAGAAGCGCAGCTCGATCACCACGCCGCTCGGATCATCACGCTCGAGCCAGACGCCATGGAAATCGGGCGCAGCCTCTGTGCCGGTGATGTCTTGCTCCCAATTCTGGATGCGAGTGGTGAAGTCCTGCATCTGGTGCATCGCAACCCTGCAGCGCCCCAAGAGAAGATGTGCCATGCAGCCAACCTACCGCACGGGAGTCGCGATGTAGGGCGGTTCGCACGCGTCCGCTTCGAGAAGGCGGCTCAGGAATCGTCGAGGACGCCGTCGTCGAGGTCCCGGAAGATGTCCTCCGCTTCGTCCTCGATGAACACCACCGCGGCTTCGCCGACCCTGCCGTTGCGGGCCGGGAGGACCAGGTTCGTGATCGACTCGGGCGATGCCAGGTACGCAGACGCCAGCCACGTGGCAAGCGCCTCCGTTTCGAGATCGGTGAAACCGTGGGTGTCGTACACCGCGACCCAGTGCGGGAACATCTCGACCCCCATGAGCTGGATCATCGTCATCGCGGCGAGCGTGATGAGACCATGGTTGAACGACCGGTCGAAGTCGCCCCTGGGAAGTCCTTTGCGGATGCGGGCGAGGCGGAGCGCGAGCTGCGGGCTCAGCCTCTGGGGACCCGCCGGGTAGTCGGCCCAGTTGTTGCCGCTTCGCATGCGGCTGGGAAGGTCGATGTCGAGCGGCCCGAGCGCGTCCATCAGGCCCAAGAAGCCTTCGAAGCCGACGGCGACCCAGCCTTCGAGATCCAGTCCGGAGATCTCGTGGATGACCTCCATCATCAGCTCCGGCCCTCCGGCGGGCATGAGATTGGTGAGCTTCGAGTCGCGGATCCAGCTGTCGCGCGGGAATCCCACGAAGGCTCCCTGCCCGGTGGCGGGAATCATGGAGAGAATGTGGACGCTGTCCGCTCGGAAGCCGAGCTGGCGCTCGCCCACCCGTGCATCCGTGCCCAGGACCAGCAAGTGACGCGGCGACGGCGCATCGACCCAGGGCTCTGCACCATCGAGGAATGCGGCGATGATCTTCCAGCCGTTGCCGACGTGCACCATGAACAGCACGTCGTTGCCGGTCGTCAGCACCCCGACCCGGTCGCCGCTTGCCAATTCGACGGTGGAGCCGGTCGCGTCTCCGTCGCCGGAGGGCACTGCGACGCCGCGCAAATGCTCGATCAGCTCCTCAGAGGTCTCGTGCGGTCCTGGGTTCCTCTCGTCGAGCAGTCGTGAGTAGACCGCCTCGGCTTCGCGCAACATCCCGGGGGGGAGGTCGCCGCTCAGCGTCCGCACTGTAGGCGGTGATGCCGTGGTGGGAGCCGCGGTCGTCGTGGCGGGTGATGATGCCGCGCCCGTGGTCGTGGTCGGAGCAGCCGTGGTCGTCGTGGTTGGCGTCGCGGCGGAGGTCGCGCTGCTCGAGCACGCAGCGGAGACGAGCGCGAAGACGAGGATCGTGAGGGGGATGCGGTGACGCACGATCTGGCATGGTACCGGAGCGTGGGTTTTGCGAATCGCCGATCTCGTCTGGCGCACTCCGGGGTGATGTCGGTAGCCTCCACCACGTCTGGCGGCCGAGCAACGAGGACGCAATGCGAGTGGTGATCGTGGGGGCGGGTGCGGTTGGGTCGTATCTGGCCGAACGGCTCTCCCTCGAGGGCCAAGATGTCGTTGTCATCGAGGCCGACTCTCGACGAGCCGCCGAAGTGCAAGAGCAGATCGACTGCCTGGTGATCCACGGCAACGGAGCCAGCCTGGAGACGCTCGAGCAGGCCGGTGTTCCCAAGGCCGACTTGTTCATCGCGGTGAGCTCCTCCGACGCAGTCAATGTGCTCGCCGCCCATGCCGCCACCCGGTTGGGCTCGCCGCGGCGGATCGCCCGCGTCGAGGACCCTCAACTGCGGGACGAGGCAGAGAACCTGGGCGTCGATCTGCTGATCGATCCCGGCGAAGCCACCGCCAAGGACCTGCTCCTCCTCGTCCAACAGCGTGGTGTGTCCGAGCTCATCGAGTTCGCCGGCGGCCGGCTCGACCTGATCGGGGGGTTCATTGCTCCCGACGCTCCGGTTGCCGGTCTCACCCTGGCGCAGCTGCGAGACCGCGTCACGTCGTGGTCGTGGCTCGTCGTCGCCGTCATCCGCGACGGCGAGACGATGATCGCCCGCGGCTCGACGCGCATCCTCCCGGGTGATCACATTCTCTTCATGACCGAGACC
>JBFFFX010000163.1:0-6258 GCA_041557775.1 Acidimicrobiia bacterium
CCGCTGGTGTAGATGAAGCCGCAGATGTCGTCGGGCTCGGGCTGGACGGGGTCGACCGGGGCGTCCTTCCCCTTGGCGACCAACGCCTCGAACGAGAGCTCGTCGCCCGCCCCGCCGGCGAAGTTGACGACGTAGAGCTCACCGTCGCGGTCGGCCCCGAACGCCTGGACCTGGCCAGCTCCGCGGAGGTCGCTCGCCCAGTCGGTCTGCGCACCGTCGGCGGCGACGCTGCGGATCCACCCCACACACCAATCGGCGTAGAAGTAGTGACCGTCGAGCTCGGGAATCGCCCTCCCCCGGTAGACGCGGCCGCCGGTGACGGAACAACCCTCATCGTGGGAGTACTCCAACCACGGCAGGGTGTAGTCGCCGAGGTTGCAACCGGAGAGCAGGAAGCAGCGGGAGCCCTCGGTGTCCGGCCAGCCGAAGTTGGCCCCTCCGGGAGCGAGTGCCACACGGTTGATCTCCTCCCACCGGTCCTGGCCCACGTCGCCGATGTACATCGTCTCGGTCCGGGCATCGATCGCGAACTGCCACGGATTGCGCAATCCGTAGGCCCACACTTCCCCGGCTCCGCCAGAGGTGGCGAAGGGGTTGTCGGCCGGAATGGCGTAGGGGTCCCCTTGGTCCACGTCCAGACGGAGGATCGTCCCGAACACGGTGCCCGGATCCTGGCCATGCCGTTCCGGCGCCGCACCGTCGCCGAGGGCGGCGTACAGCGTCCCGTCCGGGCCGAACTCGAGATGACCCGCATAGTGGCGGATGATGTCGGTCGGCTGCGGCCGGGTCAGCAACAGCCGCTCGCTGTCCCTGACGGCCGCTGCCGGATCCTCACTCACGGTGAACTCGGCCAGGCGGCGCTCGTCGCTCTCACCGGTGTAGTAGACGAAGAAGCGCCGGTCCTCCGGGTAGTTCGGGTGGAAGGCCAGCCCGAGCATTCCCAGCTCGATCCCAGACGCCCAACTCACCGAATCCTCGATGTCCAAGAAGGGTCGGGCGACGAGCTCGCCGTCCTCGACGATACGGATGCGGCCACGGCGTTCAACGACGAACAGGCGGGGGTCGCCGGGTGGGGACACAACGGCGGTGGGCTGGTGGAGGTCGGCAGCGACCAATTCCAAGGCCAGACCCAGCAGCGGATCCGGCGACACGGTGGTCGTAGTGGTCGTAGTGGTCGTAGTGATTGGAGCGGAGGTGCTGGTCGAGGGGGCCGTCGACGTCGCCGGCGGAGCCCCGGTCGTCGTGGCGACGGGTACAGACGTCGAGGTCGTGACGGCGACCGTGGTGGTCGCGGGCGGCGGCAGCGTCGTCGCCGCAAGCGAACCGGCGTCCGAGCAGGCGGAGAACAGCGTCAGGAGCAGCGCGGGCAGGGCGACGACTCGCCGAGCTCGCCTGACCCCCCTCGACTCGCTACGCTCATCGATCCCCCCTGAGGGGTGATCATTCACCCCAACCACCACACACACCAAGCCCTCGAGAAAGGGAGCCGCCCGAGCAAGGCGACGGCTCGCCTGACCCCCCTCGACTCGCTGCGCTCATCGATCCCCCCTGAGGGGGGATCATTCACCCCAACCACCACGCACACCATCCCCGCGAGGGGAGATCACTCACCCGGAAGCGCCACGCGCCGCAGCCCACTGACGGAGCCGGATCACAGGACCGCCTTGGCGCCGAGCAGGGCTCGCAATTCCGCGAACAGAGAGCTGCGCGGCTCGACGCGATGGTCGTCGCCAAGGCGGATCACCTTCTCCCCGTTCTCGGAGATCATGTGCAGGTACACAGGCGCCGTCCCCGGGTGGTTGCCCAGCGCCTCGCGGAGCCGATCGACCATGTTGCGCGACATCACCGTCGCCGGCACCCGCAGCCGCACCATCTCCTCGGCGGCGAGTTCGGGCTCCCTCACTTCCTGGGCGATGAACTTGACGTCGTCGCCCCGGTGGTCGACTCGGCCGCCGACGACGAGAATCGCATCCTCTCTGACGAACGGACCGTATTCGGCGACGGTTCGCGGAAAGCAGACCACCTCCGTGCTGCCCTGGAGGTCCTCCAGGGTGAAGAAGAACATCGGGTCGCCGCTCTTGGTGTAGCGCCGGGTGATGCCGCCCACGATGCCGCCCACGACGGCCTGGCTCTTGTCCTGCAGGTCCCACAGGCCGGGGATCGTGGAGGTGCAGATGGCGCGCAGCGCCTTCTCGATCCCGAAGAGCGGATGGTCGGAGACGTACAGGCCGAGCATCTCCTTCTCGAAGCCGAGCCGGGTCCGCTTGTCCCAGGTGGTCTCCGGTATGTCGACACGCACCGCCTCGACGCCGCTGTCGGATCCGCCGAAGAGGCTGTACTGGCCCATGTCCTCGGCGCGGCGGCGCGACACCGTGGCATCGAGGAGATCCAGCGATCGCTCCAGCAGCCCGCGCCGAGCGTGCCCGAGCGAGTCGAAGGCCCCGGCCTTGATCAGCGACTCGATCGTCCGCTTGTTCAGGACCGACAGATCCACACGGTCCACGAAGTCCTGGAACGAGGTGAAGGAGCCGTTCTTCTCCCGCTCCCTGACGATGTGCTCGACCACCGCCTCGCCGACGTTGCGCACCGCCGACAGTCCGAACGTGATGTCTCCATCGACGGCGGCGAAGTCCGACTCCGAGCGGTTGACGTCCGGGACCAGCACCTTGAGTCCCATGGTGCGGCACTCGTGCAGGTAGAGCGCAGTACGGTCCTTGTCCCGCTTCGACGCGGTCAGCAGGGCCGCCATGTACTCGGCGGGATAGTGCGCCTTGAGCCACGCCGTCTGATAGGCCACCAGCCCGTACGCCGCCGAGTGCGACTTGTTGAAGCCGTAGCCGGCGAAGTAGGCGATCAACCCGAACAGCTCCGTACCCAGCTCTTCCCCGTAGCCCTCAGCGATGCAGCCGGCGACGAACTTCTCCTCCTGCTGCTTCATCACGGCCGGGATCTTCTTGCCCATCGCCTTGCGCAGCGCATCGGCCTCGATCATCGAGAACCCCGCCATCTTCTGGGCGACCTGCATGACCTGCTCTTGGAAGACCATGATCCCGAAGGTGTCCCGGAGGATCTCCTCGAGATCGGGGTGGAGGTACTCCACGGGGCTGCGGCCGTTCTTCCGGTCGGCGTACTCATGATGCATGCCGGCACCCAGCGGTCCGGGACGGTAGAGGGCGTTGAGAGCCACGAGGTGCTCGAACAACTCCGGCTTGAGGTTGCGCATGAGCGCCCGCATCGGCCCGCCCTCGAACTGGAAGACGCCCATCGAATCGCCGGCCTGGAGCATGGTGAAGACGGCGGGATCGTCCAGCGGAATGGCATCGATGTCGATCCGCTCACCGGTGTTGCGCTCGATGAGCTCCAGCGCCCGTTCGATCGTCGCCAGGTTGCGCAGCCCCAGGAAGTCCATCTTCAGCAGGCCGAGGGCCTCGACACCGTGCATCTCGTACTGGGTGACGACCTCGGCGTCCTCACCCTTGCGCTGCACCGGCACGACGTCCGTCAACGGCGTCGGGGCGATCACGACGGCGGCGGCGTGAATCGAGTCCTGGCGCCGCAGCCCCTCCAGGCCCCGTGCCGTCTCGATGACCTCGCGAGCCTCGGCGTCGTTGTCGTGGGCCTCGCGCAGCCCGGCGGCTGCGGTGTACCAGTCCCGGATGTTGCCCTCGGCGTCTGCCGCGGGTTCCTCGAGACACTGGGTGAGCGTGGCTTCCTTGCCGAGGATCGCCGGAGGCATCAGCTTGGCGACGCGGTCGCCCAACCCGTAGGGGTAGCCGAGGACGCGGGCGGCATCTCGTAGCGCCTGCCGCCCCTTGATCGTGGAGAAGGTGATGATCTGGGCGACGTGGTCGCTGCCATAGCGCTCGGCGCAGTAGCGGATCATCTCGCCGCGGTACCGCTCGTCGAAGTCCATGTCGATGTCGGGCATCTCCCGACGGCCAGGGTTGAGGAACCGCTCGAAAATGAGCCCGTACTCGAGTGGATCGAGCTTGGTGATGCCGAGGCAGTACGACACGATCGAGCCGGCGGCACTGCCCCGTCCGGGTCCGGTGCGGATCCCTTGCTCCGTGGCGTACCGGATGAGGTCCCACACGATCAGGAAGTAGGCGTTGAAGCCCATCTCGTCGATGACCCGCAGCTCGTACTCGATCCGCTCGACGGCCTCCTCGGGCAAGATCGCTCCGTACCGCGCCTTGGCCCCCTCCATCACCAACTCTCGCACGTAGCTGCGCTCGTCGTAGCCCTCGGCGACGGGAAACTGCGGGAGCAGGATGTTCCCGAACTCGAGCTCGAGATCCACGCGCTCCGCGATGAGCAGTGTGTTGTCACACGCTCCTGGGTAGTCGGCCTCCGGGAAGAGCGACCGCATCTCGGCCGCCGACTTGATGTAGAAGTCCGTCGACTCGAATCGGAAGCGGTTCTCGTCCGACTTGTTGGCGCCGGTCTGGATGCACAACAAGACGTCGTGAGCGTCGGACTCCGCGGCGTAGGTGTAGTGGCTGTCGTTGGCCGCGAGCAGCGGGATGTCCACGTCTCGCGAGATCTGGAGCAGGTCCGCCATGATCTTGCGCTGGGCGGCGATGCCGTGGTCCTGGATCTCGATGAAGAAGTTGTCCTTCCCGAAGATGTCCTGGTACATCGCCGCCGCCTCGACGGCCGCGGCGTAGTCGCGCAGCTGGCCGGTGTTGCCTTCCTCCGTGGACGCGTCCGGCGCGAGGAGCTGCGGCACGTGGCCCCCCAGACATCCCGTGGTGGCGATGATGCCTTCGGCGTGTTCGGCGAGGAGCTCCCGATCCATCCGGGGCTTGTAGTAGAAGCCGTCGAGGTAGGCCTTGGACGAGAGGGCCATCAGGTTGCGATACCCCGTCTCGTTGTACGCCATCATCGTCATGTGATAGCGCACGTCCTCGCGGCGCGGCGGACGATCGAAGCGGGACCCGGGCGTCAGGTACGCCTCGATCCCGATGATCGGCTTGACCCCGGCAGCCTTGGCCGCCTTCGTGAAGTCGACGACCCCGTACATCACACCGTGATCGGTGACCGCGACTGCCGGCTGGCCGTCGGCGGCGACGGCGTGAACCAGGTCCTTGACCCGCGCCGCCCCGTCGAGCATCGAGAACTCCGTGTGCACATGCAGATGGGCGAAGCTGCTCATGCCCAAGGGGCGGCCTCCTGCGTCCGAACTACACCCATGTAAGCAGGACCGGCGTCTCGCTGCGACAGCGCGATAATCGCGCGAAATCCGGAGCGGACGGACGCTTCCAAGCGGCGGCATTCGCATCCGACCATCGCGCATGGCACATTCTCAGACAGAAGGGTCGATTGATGGTTCTCGCGGTCGTGTCGGCACCGGTCGTGATCGGCGTGGGCGTGCGAGCAGCGCTCGGAGCGCTCTTGGTCGCCGCATGGCGGCGCTCCCGGACGCCACCCGGCGAACGCGCCGAGTTCTCCACTCGCACCCTCGCCGCCTGCGGAGCCGTTGTCGCAGTCACTGCGGCGGCGACGCTCGTCATCACCAGGCTGCTCGATTGACGCCCGCGGCGGCAGGCTCCGGCTTCCCGCTGCACCGCTCGCGCGACCACAACGTCGCACCCTCGTGGCGGACGGACGCTCCGATCGGCAGCACTAGCCTCCGACGCGATCCC
The DNA here is from genome assembly GCA_041557775.1 of Acidimicrobiia bacterium. GTDB lineage: Bacteria > Actinomycetota > Acidimicrobiia > Spongiisociales > UBA5794 > DATHZQ01. The sequence continues at coordinate 5,646 of JBFFFX010000163.1, forward strand.
ACTGTCGCTACCGCTACCCGATCATGACTCCTCGCCGCATCGCAGTACTCACCTCCGGCGGTGACGCCCCTGGAATGAACGCCGCCATCCGCGCCGTCGTGCGCGCCGCGGCCGCGCGCGGACTCACGATCAGCGGTGTCGAGCAGGGCTTCGAGGGGTTGATTCGCGGCACGATCCGCCCGCTGACCCCGCGAGACGTCGGCGAGATCCTGCAACGAGGCGGCACCTTCCTCCACACGGCGCGATGCCCGGCCATGCTGACCGAGCGGGGACGGCGCGATGCGGTTCGGCAGGTCAACGCCCACGGGATAGACGCGTTGGTGGTCATCGGCGGCGAAGGCTCGATCACCGGTGCTCGCGCCCTCGCCGGGATGGGTGTGCCGGTGGTGGCGATCCCCGCCTCCATCGACAACGACGTCTGGGGCACCGACATGGCCATCGGTGTCGATACGGCCCTCAACACGATCGTGGAGACGGTCGACAAGCTGCGGGACACGGCTTCGTCCCATCAGCGGGCCTTTCTCGTGGAGACAATGGGACGCAACAGCGGCTATCTGGCGCTCATGGGCGGCCTCGTATGCGGCGCCGAGATGGTGCTCATTCCCGAGGTTCC
>JBFFFX010000164.1:0-6199 GCA_041557775.1 Acidimicrobiia bacterium
CGGTCTCCTCCGTCTCGCGCCCGGCGAACGGCCCGCCCGGGCGCGGCCGGACCCCGGCAAAGGTGTCGGCGACCTCGCGGTGGGCGGCGGTCGCCACGTGCACGACGAAGCGGCCGGTCTCGGCGATGGTGTAGAAGAGGTCGGTCGTCGGACCGATCAGTGCATACACGAGCGGCGGCCGCCCCTCCGCGACGACCAGCGACGACACCGTGAGACCGGTGCAATCTGCCCCGCCGCCGGCGGTCAGCACGGCGACCGGTGCGGCGAGCCGGCCCCGCAGCCTCCGGGCGGGATCCCGCATCTCGGATGGTGTTGCGAACGGGTGGTCGTCGTGGACGGCGCCGCCCCCGGCGTCGCTCATCCAGCCTCCAAGGGCACCGCCCACGCCGCCCGCTTGCGAAAGCGCAAGCGGTCCTCGTACCCGGCTGCACGAGCCGCAGCAACGAGGGCCGCGTGATCACGCCCTGCATCGCCCGCATGGTGGGCGTCGCTGGCCAGGGTGATCGGCACGTCGGCGCGGGCGAACATCTCGAGGAACTCGGGCGCCGGGTAGATCTCGGCCGCCTTCTGGTGCAGGCCGGCGCTCGACACCTCGACGGCGACGCCGCTCAGCTCTGCGGCGCGGACGACCTCGCGGTACAGCTCCAGTGGCGGCGAGTCCAGGCGGTGCCCGAGCTTCTTGATCACGTCGACATGGGCGAGAATGTCGACGGCGCCGGATGCGGCAAGTGCCGCTTCGAGCTCGAAGTACTCCACGTAGGCCCGCTCCACGGTGCGCCGATCGAACTCGTGAACGCTCGCTTCGTGATCGAACGACCACTCTCCGATCCAGTGCACCGACCCGATCAGGAAGTCCCACGGATACGGCTCGATCAAGTCGAGCACTTCTTCGATGGTTTCCTCGAAGAAGTCGACTTCGAGCCCCAGCAGCACGGGGAGCCCGCGATCTTGCGCGTCGAGCACGGCGTCCACATACGCATTCAGCGAGAGCGTGAGGTCCTCGGTGACCATCTCCTCGGTGACACGCGCCAGATCGGGCCGGGACCCGCGTTCCCAGAAGCGGCCCAGCACCGGCGTCGATTCGACACACCGGTACAGATGCTCCGTGAAGCCGAGCTCCGTCACGCCGCGTTCCGCCGCTGCCTCGACATAGGCCTCGATGTGCCCGTCGGGATACTCGCCCGGGGCCGGCCCGTCGCCGGAGTATGTCCCGTGAGGGTGCAGATGCACGTGGTAGTCACCCATGGTCGGAAAGAGTACCGGTTTGCCCAGACGTGATGTTCGTGCGCCACGACATCACGAGATCGGCCGACCCGCCCGCACACACGCGGCCCGGCCCGGCGACGGGCCGGCATCCCGAGGGAGGTGCGCCACTTCCGCCGTTGCGCCATAATCCAGCTCATGAAGACGATCACTTGGAAGGGCCGCCTCGGGCCGATGGAGCTGGCCACCTCGGACAGCACGTTCGAACCGACCACCATCTCCACGCTCATGGCGAAGGTGCTCGAGATCAAGAAGGGCGACGTCGTGATCGACGTCGGCTGCGGCACGGGGATCCTCGGCATCATCGCCGCCAAGCTGGGCGCGGGGAAGGTCTACGGCGTCGACGCCAGCCCCGACGTCGTCGAAGTGGCCACGGCCAATGCGGAAGCTCACGGTGTCGCCGACCGGATGGAGTTCTTCCACGGCGATCTCTTCTCACCACTTCCAGAAGGCGTCAAGGCAGACGTGATCATCGGGGACGTCTCGGGTGTACCCGATGCGATCGCAGCAGATAGCGGCTGGTTCCCGTCCAAGACCGGCGGCGGTCCGCGGGGATCAGAGTTGCCGGTTCGGATGGTGCGAGACGCCGGCAGGTGGCTGAAGGAGAACGGACGCCTGTTCCTTCCCACCGGAACCATCCAAGACGAGAACGCAATACTCGACGCCGCCCGGTCGGCGTTCGGTAGCCTCAAGAAGCTCATCGACAAGATGATCCCGGTCCCCGGTCCACTCGCCGAGAGCACAGGCCTGCGCGACCTCGTGGACCGGGGCATCGTCAAACTCACCCCACGCGGCTCGCGGTTCTTGTGGGAAGCCCGCGTGTGGGAGTGCGAGGGGACACCGACCGGCTGAGAGCGGCGCCGATCGGCGCGCCGCGACCATTCCGCCGTGGCGGCAGGATTGGACCCGAATCCCGCCGCGCGCTTCGGCGACGACCTCCGACCCCTCCGAAGACGCCAAACCTCTACCGCTTGATCACTCGGGGGACTCCGCGCCGGCCCGCATCACTCCGGCGGCCACGAGCCGCCACCCGAGCAGGCCAAGCGCAAGGAACAGCGTGGCGACAACGATGAACAACCACTCGATTCCTTCGCTGAAGACGAACCGGCGCACGGCCATACCGACCACGACGGTGGCAGCGAGCACGCCGGCTCCAACGGAACCCGCGAGAGGCCGGTGCCAGGCACGGGTCACCGTCCACCCGGCCAGCAGTCCGAGGACGAAGGGTGCTGCGGTGCGCAGGACGCCCGAGATCGTCTCCGCCTCGTCATGCGTGCGGCGACCGGCGATCACGAACACGAACACGACCGCCACATCGAGCCACAGCCACCAAGTTCCTCGCACGTTCGACATCGTATCCCTCCGGTGCGACAAGGCTCAGGCGGTGAGCAGCATCCGGCCGGCGGCGACGAGTGCCGCCCCGACGAGGATCCAGCGCACCCAACCGGCACCCCGCTTCATCGCCATGTGTGCCGCAACCCACGCCCCGCTGACCTGGCCGACGGAGAGCACAGCTCCCACCTGAACATCCACCTGCGATGCACTGGCGAAGAAGACGAGGGCGATGGGTGTGTACGAGGCGATCAGGAGGACCTTGGCACCATTCGCCTTGACGAGGTCGAGGCCGGCGCCGAGCACGAGGCCGGCCAGCAACAAGAAGCCGACGCCGGCCTGGACGAAGCCACCGTAGAAGCCGATCGCGAAGAACACGGCATGCCGCCACGGCATCGCAAGAACGGCTTCGCGGTCCTCCACCCAGCGCGACGGTTTCAGCAACACCGAGGCCGCGACGAACACGAGCACCACGGCGAAGACCCGACGCGTCGCTCCCGCCGACAGCAGCGTGGCGGAGTAGGCGCCGAAGCCCGCGCCGAGGATGGCCGCAGGCAGGAGCGGCACCACGGTGGACCACGGCACAGCCCGCCCCCGGGCGAAACGGCCGAGGGCGGCGAGATTGGCCAGCTGGATCGCGATCCGATTGGTGCCGTTGGCGGCGTTGGGCCCGATCAGCTCGGTCAACACGGGCAGCGTGATGGCCGAGCCCCCACCCGCCAGGGTGTTGATGAAGCCCGACGCAAACCCGCCGAGCACCACGATGACCGCATCGAGCGCGCTCATGCCGGCTTCACCGATCCGCACGTGTGGGCCCCGGCGCCCCCAGGGCGGAGCCGCGCGGCCACGGGCCGGAGAGGGTCGATCATGAGCGGGGAGGCTACCCGGTGCTGGCGGGCCCGAGTCCTGGTGGTGCTGTCCCGGCCGTCACTCCAGCAGCTCGGCGCAGCGCCAGCCGCGAACCGAATTGAGGAACGCAACACGGTTCGCCCCACCCAGCTCCTCCAGGTCGATCACGCGTTCCGACAACTCGCCTCTGGCCACGAGCCGGTTGCGCAGCACGCCGCCGAGCAATCCGCACTCGATGGGCGGCGTGTACCAGACATCGTCGATCTCCACGGCGACGTTGCCAATGGTGAACTCGGTGATCTCGCCGCGCTCGTTGACCAGCAGGACGTCGTCGGCAGACGGGTGCTGCTTGAGGCGCTCGTCGTACATCTCCCGACGTGAGGTCTTGTGGAAGAGGAAGACGTTCTGACTTCCGACCGGGTCGTCGCCGATCACGAATCGAACGGGATCACCCTCGTCCGCGAACGGCCTGCCCATGGGGACCGGCAGCGGGACGGCGGCGGCGTCGAACTCTCCGTCGCGGCCCAGCAGGAGACGTACCCGCTGAGCCTCGGTCTCCCCGAAGACGACCTCCTCCAGGGCTGCATGGATCTCGATGGCCGGAAATCGGAAACCGAAGTACTCGGCGGACTCGCGGAGCCTCGCAAGATGGCCGTCGCGCAGCACATAGCCTCCTTCGGGCTCCCACCGCATGGTCTCGATCAGGCAGAACTCCGGCCGGCGCTCCACGAGGAGCATCGCCTTCAGCCGCGCCTCCTCGTACTCCGGGTCCGAGAGGGAGTCCCAGGTGATGCCTCCACCGACTCCGTACTCCGCAGTGCCCTCGCTGGTGTCGATGGTCACGGTGCGAATCGCGACGTTGAAGGTCGAGCGCGGCGGACTTCCGTTCTCCCCGGGAGCGACGTAGCCGATCGCACCGCAGTAGACCCCGCGGGGCGTGCACTCGAGCTCGGTGATGATCTGGGTGGTCCGGGGCTTGGGAGCGCCCGTCACCGATCCTGAGGGAAACAATGCCGCGAAGATCTCTTCGAGCCCGACCTCGTCGGGCACCTCCGCCGAGATCCGCGACGTCAGTTGCCAGACCGTTTCGTAGCGCTCGAGCGCAAGAAGCTCATCGACCTGCACCGTGCCGAAGCGAGCGATCCTGCCCAGGTCGTTACGGAGCAGGTCGACGATCATGAGATTCTCGGCACGGTCCTTGAGCGACCGGGTGAGCTGGTGGGCGTTCGCCCTGTCCTCTTCGGGCCAGCGGCCTCTGCCGATGGTCCCCTTCATCGGTCGCACCTCGATCCGCGGACCATTGCGGGAGAAGAACAGCTCAGGGGAGGCGCTCACGATGTGATAACGCCCGGTGGCGAGGTGCACGCCGAAGGCCCCGCGCTGCGCCAGGACGAGATCGCGATACAGCTCGTGCGGATCGCCAGAGAACGACGCGGCCAGGCGGAAGGTGAAGTTCACCTGATACGTCTCACCGTCCTCGATGTAGCGGCGAATCTGCTCGATCGCCGCAGCGTGGCCCCCGCGGTCGACGCCGGTCCGCCATGCCGAGATGTGATACGGGGCCGGACGGACGATCCTCGGTGCGAATGGCGAGACCGGTCTCCGCCGCCGAAAGATGCCGAACCACACGCACGGCATCTCGTAGTCGGCAGCAACCGCGGACAACGCGGTGTCGCACCCGGTGGCCGCCTCGTAGGCGACGTAGCCCGCGGCCCACGCTCCCCGCGACGCAGCTTCGTTCACTGCACGCAACGCCGACCGGACCTGGCCCGACTCCTGGGCGACGACCACGTCCTCCAGGCCGGTCAGCTCGAACGCATGCTCCTCGCCCGGTGTCAGGTCATCGAACCGCGCATACACCATCTCGTTATCGAACCCTACCGATCGGCCTCCGCGAACGCGGACTTGCCGAGGAGACAGACGCCGGCAGCACACGACCGTGACCCGGGCCGGCCCGCCGAGCGGGGCAACCTCGCATCCCTGCGGCGGAACGGCTCAGTTGGTACCCAGAACGGACTCGAGCTCGTCCTCGGTGAGGAGCACCGACCGCGCCTTCGAGCCCTCCGAGGGGCCGACGATGCCCTTGCGTTCCAGGATGTCCATGACGCGACCGGCCCGGGCGAACCCGATTCGCAGCTTGCGTTGGAGCATCGATGTCGAACCAAGCTGGGAGCGGACGACGAGCTCGATGGCTTGCCGGACGATCGCTGGGTCCTCGCCCTCGAACTCCTCGGCGGCGGCGGCAGTCTGCTGGGCCGGTTCGAAGACTTCCTTGTCCCGATACCGCGCCGCTTGCTGCGCCTTCACCCAGTCGACGACGGCGTGAACCTCGGCCTCGGAGACGAAGCCGCCCTGAATGCGCTCCGGCTTCGGATCCCGGGCCGTCACCACCAGCATGTCGCCGAGGCCCACCAGCTTCTCGGCACCGGCACTGTCGAGAATCACGCGCGAGTCCGTCTGCGATGCGACGGAGAACGCCAGCCGCGACGGAACGTTGGCTTTGATCACTCCGGTGATGACGTTGACCGACGGACGCTGCGTGGCCAGCACCAGGTGGATGCCGACGGCGCGCGCCATCTGCGCGATCCGCACGACGGAATCCTCCACGGTGCGCCCGGCCACCATCATGAGGTCGTTGAGCTCGTCGACGATGATCACGATGTAGGGGAAGCGATCGAACCCCTCTTCGTCGATCCCGCCGGCGTCCCACTTCTCGTAGTAGCTCGTGATGTCGCGGACACCCGAGTCGGCGAGC
>JBFFFX010000165.1:0-6188 GCA_041557775.1 Acidimicrobiia bacterium
GCGCTTCCAGCCCATATCGGTGAGCAGCGTGATCCGTGCCAGGTCGCAGCGGAACGCGTCGCCGAGGATCACGTCGCTCTCGACGCTGTTGGCTCGCATCACCTCGACGAGGCCGGCGTCGGCGAACTCCAGCACCTCACGCTCGAATGCTCCGCCCCGCAGGTCGTGGCGGACCTGGATGTCGTAGGCCCGGAACGTCGGTTGGGTGAGCACCCACGCCGCCACCCCGGACTCGTCCTCCCAGATCGTCGTCAGGTCGGCGGGGTCGAAGTGTTTGTTGCCGAAGAACAGGTGGTGGACGATGTCGCCCGGATGGAGGTAGCCGCACCCGCCGGTGGCGGCGATCGACTCGGCGTTGAAGCGCTGCAACCGCGCCACGTCGGCCTCACCGTCATACGAGCGGCGTCGCATCCTTCCTCCAGGGCTCGGGGTGCGTGCGCGACGCTATCGGTGCAGGTCCTCTGGGACTAGGGGCGCCCGTCCCGGCGCCGCCGGCGCGCGGCACGTAGCCTCTCGCCCCATTCGCCGCCACCCCGGACCAACGCCGGCACGGCAACGAGCCCAGCAGGTGCCGGTGTTGGCCGGGGGATGGCGAGCTCTGTCAGAATCGTGCCCGTGAATGTCGATGCGTACCTGGCGCGGCTCGGTATCGGCGGCGGCGTGGATGTTTCGGTGGAGGGGTTGGAGCGGCTTCAGCGTGCGCATCTGACGCGGGTTCCGTTCGAGAACCTCGATGTGTTCTACCGCCGAGGTGTCTTCACCGGGACGGATTGGTCTGTTGCGAAGATCGTCGAGTGGGGCCGTGGCGGTTGGTGTTACGAGCTCAACGGCGCCTTTGCGGCGTTGCTCGCCGGTCTCGGGTTCCAGGTGAGGTGGCTTGGTGCCACGGTGATTGCCGACGAAGCTTCGCCCGTGCCGGACCATCTGACGATCGAGGTGACCCTTGATCGGCCATACCTCGTCGACGTCGGGTTCGGGGACTCGTTCATCCGTCCCTTGCCTCTCGACGGCGAAGGTCCTCACGACGGCGGCACCGGCAGCTATCGATTCGCGTTCGACAACGACGCAACGACGCTCCTGTTCGACGGACCGGATGGCCCCGAACCGCACTACCGATTCGGGGCGCGCTCGTTCACTTCCAAAGACTTCGACGCACCGTCCTACCGGCTCCAGACCGATCCGAGCCTCAAGTGGACCCAGAGTCCCTTTGCGACACGCCTGCTCGATGGAGGGCCCGATCGCGTGACCCTCCTCGAGGACCGCATCAAGTTCCGCCGGTCAGGCGAATGGACGGAGCAGCCCGTGGCCGCCGGCGACGAGTGGGCGGCAACGCTCCAACAGTGGTTCAACATGACCCCCTGACGGCACCTGGCCGTCCGAGCAGAGCGGTCGCAGGCCCGAGCCGCCGCCTGCTCAGCTCCCGGGCAACCTCCCCCAGCCCTGGATGCGACCACCGAGGTGAGCGCAAACGGACGACGATGATTTCAGGCGGATCCGTCAGTGGCTGCTGCCGTATCCGGCCTCGTCGTTCAAGGGCACCACTTTGCGCCGGATCGTGAGCCCCCACACGAACACGAGCAGGGCAAACATGCTGAAGAGCAGGAAGGGCCCTTGGGGCCGCCAGTTGTCGAACAACTGGCCGCCGATGCCGGTCGCCGTCATCACGCCGATTGCGCCGAAGAAGCTGAAGACGCCGATCACGCTGCCGCGGATGTCCCGCGGTGCTTGTTGGGCAATGAGCACACCGCTGGCGATGAGACCGCTGATCTCACCGAGCCCGATGAGTGTCGCGCTCACGTAGATCATCCCGCCGAGCGGGTCGTCGACGAGGATCGTGGAACCGTATCCGACCGCGGAGATCGCCAGCGCAACCAGCACGTTCGTGACGCGGTTGAGGCGGTCGGCGATGACGCCGAACAGCGGCGCAGTCAACAACACGACCCCCTGGGAGACGCCGATCACGATGCCCCCCATGGCGAGTGCCTCCGCCGTGGAGAGGCCGGCTTCGGTCGTCCCGTACGTCGTCACCCAGAGCGTGAAGAAGGTGCCCACCACGGCGAAGTCGCCGCGAGACACGAAGGCCGCGGCGTAGGCCAGCGCGACGCCCGGATCCTCGGCTGCGGCGAATCCCTCGCGAACTCTGACCGGCCAGGGCTTCTTCTGATCGCGCTGGAGGGAGGTCCGGCCCCTCAGGCCGATCCACATGGCGAGCGCGGTGGCGAGTCCGGCAGCAGCGGCGATCAGGTATGTGCGCCGTGCGGCCTCGACAGCCGTGGCGCCGTCACTCTGGAAGATGTCGGGCAGCTGCAGCAGCACGAACACCGTGAGCAACGCACCGAGGCCGTTCCCGATGCCGCCGATGCCGGAACCCTTGCCCCGGTCCTCGTCGATCACGTAGTCGGCGATGACGGTGGCCAGCATCGTTGTCGTCGCAGACGCGCCGAGCGCGAAGATGCCTCGATAGAGATACAGCTTCAGGACGGAGTCGACCGTCGCCGTGAGGTACAGGCCGAAGCCCATGAGTAGGAAGCCTGCACCGAAGACGATCCTCCGGCCGAACCGATCCGACAGCACTCCCCACAGACCGATCGATGCCACGATGATGATCTCGGCGAACAAGGCGACGTTGCCGCTCAACACCCCCTGCTCGGATTCGGCGACGCCGAGCAGCTCCGTCAGGACAAATGGTTGCGCCTGGGGAGAAAAGGTGAACAGAAGCAACGACATCACCGACGCCAGGTAGTAGACGAGAAGGTGTCGCCTGGTGGTGCCCGGCGTCAGCCGAAGCGGGCCGAGCTTGCGTTGCGTGTGAGTCGGTTCGCTGTCCATGGCAGTGGTGTTCGTGGATCGGGATGAGGCGTTGATGCCGCTGACGAACCTACCGCGGTACGTCCGGTTGCGTGTCGCCGCCGCGACGATGGCGAGCACCCGGCTCGGCGGGTGGGGGCGGTTTCCGACACGGCACCTTCTGGGCGCGTCAACCGCCGGTGGTGGCCTTGCGGATTGCGTTGTATGCGTGGACCATCTCGCGGACCGCTTGTCCGTGGTTGGCCTCGTTGAGTTCGCCGGGCAATTCGCCGAGGAGGATACCGAGAACGTCGGCGGCATGGCCGCGCCCGAAGGCATTGCCGGCGCCATTGCCACGAGCCAGGGCGGCGGCGATGGCTGCGGCAGCACGTTCCCGTCCCGTCACCTTGTCCTTCTGCTCGTCGAGACCGCGGGCTCGGTTCTCCCGACCTGGTGCTTCAGCCGCCCTGCCCTGTGACTTCTCCAGGCCCTGAAGGGTGGCTTGGGCGGCGCGTTCGAGTCCGGTGAGCTTCTCGTGCTCCTCGGCAGTCGCAGCAGCCGGGAACGACGTGACGAACACGGCAACCACAAGCAGTGCGAACCGACCTGACCGCATGGCGAGGACGCTACGCGTTGCCGGCAGCATCGCCTATGGGTCAGAAGCCTTGTTCGATGATCGTGGTGTGCTCAGGACAGAGGAATCCGACCGCGGTGCCGAGGATCGTCCCGGCCAGATCCAACGCGTCATCGTCGGCTTCGTCGATGTCGCTCCCCGTGAGGGTCTCGACGTAGAACCTGAGGATGTCGTCAGGCTCCTCTCCTTCCGTCAGTCGCTCGCAGAAGACGAACCCCGTTGCGAGGAACACATCAGGGTCTTCCACTACGGCATTCGCGTAGGCGGTCGCGCCCAGGAGCTCCTCCACAGCCGCGAGGTAGGCGAGAACCTCCTCGCTCACCTCAACACCATCGGTCTCGATCGACGTCGTCGACGTGCCGGCCACCGATGCCGTCGTGGCCTCGATCGGCGTCGTCGTTGTGGCGGCGGGAGCCGAGGTCTCGTCGACCGAGTCAAGTGTGGTCGTGGGTGATTCCGCGCCCTCAGAACCCGAGCACGCCGCCGCAACCACCACCATCAGCACGACGAGGATTGTCCACGACCGCATCACCAGCACCAACTTCGCAGTCCAGCTACCGGCTCCGAGTCTGGCACGCCACAGCACGCCGGCGACCCCCGGCGAGGGCTCTCCGGAGGCTCCACCCCAACGAAAGACCCGGACCGATCCGACGTGGTACGCCCGCAGCCGGGCCGGCGGTCATCCTCGGTCGTCCCGGCCTAGCCAAACGGCGGTGATCCGTACTGGTACCCGGGGGGTGCGGTGTACCTCCGCTTCCACTTCTTCCATTCATCGGGTCGGCAGATTGCGCAGGGGGCGGTCATCCCGTACTCCTGCCCGGTTCCCGTTCCGGCGCACGCCCAGCACAGATCGACCGTGGGATGCTGTGGGCAGAAGTAGGACAGGACCTGGCCGCCGCCGTTGCAGGCGATACAGCGGTGCTTCATCCCGAGGATCTTGCCCCGCGTCGCGCCCATGCCGCCACACTGCCCGCACGGCCGGTGTTGCAGCTGCAACCGCGTTCCACATTGCGAGCAACTCCCGACGTCCTTTTTCAGACGGCTGCGTCGCGTCATCGCACATCTCCGTGCTCGCCTATGACCATCGTGCGATGCATTGGGGAGAGGCACAAGGGGCCAACGGATCTCACGGTCCCGCGTGGGCCAGCCGCCCGCGTGGAGCGCGTCGTCGGCGGGTTGGCTCGTGCTCGGGGAGCGACCTCGCCGTGGAGTGTCACGGGTCGATGGCTTGGCGATCGTCGTTGCCGGCCGCGGCGCACGGGTGTGCCGCCGCGTTGATCATGCCAATGCTTCGCTCAGGTCACGATCCGACGTCGTCTCCTCGGTCAAGACACGGACCTGTTTGCGAGCGAGCACGGCCCAGAGTCCGAACGAGGCCATCAGCGCACCGCTGATCACGACGGTCCATGCCACCGGGGTGAGCTTCGTGCCCTTGATGATCTCGTAGTTGTCGAGCTGCGCATCGATGACGTCAACCATGGCCCCGAACCGGCCCACGGCGTCGGGCATCTGCTGCAGCGCCTCGGCCGTGGCAGGGAAGCGGTCGGCGATGAAGCCCTGCATCTCTGCCTCTGTCCGGTCGAGCTGCTGGGCGAGCGCCGGAACCATCGTCGTCTGCAGCTCCTCGTTCATCGCGCCGACGACTTGGAGCGCGCCTGCACTCTGCGCAACCAGCTCCCGGGTGAGCACGGGTTCGAACGCCTCGTTCATGTCGTCGGCTGCGCTCGACTTCTCGACCAGCGCGAGCAGCAGCGTGCCGGCGACTGCGAGGACGCCGACGATGATCGCGGCGACCGCCGCGAGGCGCGAGCTGCGCAACAGCATGAAGAGACCAGCGAGAAGTCCGATCGCCGCGGCGATGGTGATCCCCCAGGGAACGGTCTCGGCGGAGAGCGTGTCGGTGGGGATCGCGTCGGCGGACCGGAAGTTGGCGAGTTGGCCGTCGATGAGGTCGATGACCTCGGTCAACTGTGCGGCCACGCCGGGCAACGCCGCCGCCCCGTTCGCCATTGCGGGGAGTCGCTCGCCCAAGAACGCCGAGGTGGTCGTTTCGTCCATTTCGAGGACGTCCGCGAGGGTCGGCACGAAGACCGAATCGAATTCGGTCGAGACCGCTTCGAGTGTGCCGATACCGGTCCTGGCTTGGGCGACGGCATCGTCGGTCATGACCGTTTCACGCATTCCGTCCGTGAGATCCTCGAAGGCCGGGGCAACGGTGAACAACCCCGCCGCGAACACAGACGCAAACAGAACGGCACTGGCAAGGATCACGCCGGCGGCGGCGATGCGCTTCTGCATGTTCTACTCCTCGAGCTGGAGCGTCGCGCGGGTGCCGCTCGAGGAGCGGGGAGTCCCGCGTGCGACCGGTCTCCTTACTCCTCGCATTGGATCATTCCCCCGGATTCCTACCTAGAGGCTTCGGGCCCGGCGACGCGAACCCATCCGTGCGGCCGGGTGCTTTGCGGCCGCGGAGGGCCCTTCGGCACTAACGGCCACCGGAAGTTCCGGCCGATCCTGGTGGTGACGGAAGTTCCGGTGGCCGCTATCCGACTCGGTGGAGGTGGTACGAGTGCCTTTGACCCGGCTCGGTCCGCATCTTGTGATGGTGTCTGCGATCGTCGGCTCGCTGTTTGTCATCGCCCCGGCCGCACCGGCGGCGGCCGCGGAGGGTCTGCGGATCACCGCCGATACGACATACGACATCCGCACCAGCGAAGGCCTGATCGCCGTCACCTCGGACATCACCCTGACGAACGTCACGCCGAAC
>JBFFFX010000166.1:0-6180 GCA_041557775.1 Acidimicrobiia bacterium
CGCCAACCGGTGCAGCGCCCACCGGGGGAGCTTCGGATCGACCAGATACCAGTGTCCCAGCAACATCTCCGAGGTCATTCCGCCGACGAACACCGCACCGCTGACCACCGGCCCCAGGGGAGAGTCGGTCCAGGCCGCGGCGGTGAATCCGAGGGCGGCGAGGGCGAACGAGCCTGCAGCCATCGCCGCGTTGCCGGCGAGCAGTCCGCCGGCGGCCGCCGCAGCCACTCCGACCGCTGCGCCCACTCCCCCGCCGGAGGCGAGCGCGAACCCGCCGAACAGCAGGAGCACACCGGAGGTGAGCCAGGTGTAGCCGCGTCCGACGACCTTCCACCATGCGATGACGGCGCCTGCGCCCGCCAGTCCGGCAGTCCAGGTCGACAGAACGAGGGCGGGGGTCAGGTCCATCGAGAGACGATCACGCGAGCCAGGAGGCGATCCGGTCGGCGACCGCCTCGGGTGTGAAGCCGTACTTCTCGGCCAGCACACCGGCGGGCGCCGAGGCGCCGAACCCATCGATCCCGATGCGAAGTCCGTCGCTGCCCACGACCTCAGACCAGCCGAACGTCGCTCCGGCCTCCAGCGAGATCCGGGGCAAGCCGTCGCCGAGCACCTCGGTGCGGTAGCCCTCGTCCTGCGCGGCGAACGCCTCGACACAGGGCATGGAGACCACGCGAACCGACACGCCGCGGGCGGCCAGCACGTCCGCAGCCGCCAGGGCGACCCACAGCTCGGAGCCGGTGGCCACCAGTACGGCGTCGCTGCCTTCACGCGTCACGTACCCGCCTTGGGCGACGGCTCCAGGCGCGGCGGAGCTCTCCAGCACAGGCACGCCTTGACGGCTGAAGACGAGTGCGGTCGGCCCCTCGGTACGGTTCATCGCCAGCTGCCAGGCGCCGGCAACCTCGCCCGGATCCCCCGGCCTGACGACCCACAGGTTCGGTATCGCCCGCAACGCCGCCAGGTGCTCGACGGGTTGATGGGTCGGCCCGTCCTCGCCGAGGAACACGGAGTCGTGGGTCCAGACCTGGATCGCAGGCGTGCCCATGAGCGCCGCCAGCCGCACCGAGCCGCGCATGTAGTCGCTGAACGTCAGGAAGGTCGATCCGAAGGCGCGCAACCCGCCGTGCAGCGTCATCCCGTTGACGATGGCGCCCATCGCGTGCTCCCGCACGCCGTAGCGAATGTTCCGCCCGTCCGGCGTGGCAGCAGCGAAGTCCTCGGCACCGGCGATCAAGGACTTGGTCGACCCGGCGAGATCGGCGTCGCCGGTGACGATGTCGGGCCGCTGCGCTGCGAGCTGTTGAATCACCGCACCCGACATGGCGCGGGTTGCCACGCTCTGATCGGGCTCGTAGCTCGGCGCCGAGAGCGTGACGGCGCCAGGATCGAGGTGCGCCTGCCAGGCGACGGCCAGTGCGGGATCCGACGCGAGCGCCTCGTCCCGTCTCGCCTGCCACGCAGCGCGGGCCTCCCGCCCTCTCGCCATGCCCGCCGCGAAGAGGTCGTAGACGTCGCTCGGGATCTCGAACGGGGAGTGCGGCCACTCGAGCCGCTCACGGACCAGTGCCACCTCGTCGGCGCCGAGCGGCGAGCCGTGCGCCTTGGCGGTGTCCTGCTTGTTGGGACTCCCGTAGCCGATATGGGTCTTGCACGATATGAGCGACGGCCGGTCTGCTTCGGTCTGTGCCGCGGCGATCGCCTCGGCGATCGCGTCGTGGTCGTGACCGTCGATCGTCAGCGTGTGCCAGCCGTAGGCGTCGAACCGGGCCGCGACGTCCTCCGTGAAGGTCCACTCGGTGGGACCCTCGAGGGAGATAGCGTTGTCGTCGTAGAGGTAGATCAGCTTGCCGAGCTTCCAGTGCCCCGCCAGCGATGCGGCCTCCGCGGCGACACCTTCCATCACATCGCCGTCCGAGACGAAGCCGTAGGTGTAGTGATCGACGAGGTCGCCACCGAACCGGCTCCGCAACTGGACCTCGGCGACCGCCATCCCGACGCCGGTGGCGAAACCCTGGCCGAGGGGACCCGTCGTCATCTCGATCCCGCGGTGCAGCTCGATCTCCGGGTGTCCGGCCGTCGGCGAGCCCCATTGGCGGAAGTTGCGGATGTCGTCCATCGAGAGGTCGAACCCGCTCAGGTGGAGCAACGAGTACAGCAGCATCGAGCCGTGACCGTTCGAGACGATGAACCGGTCCCGGTCGAACCAGGTCGGATCATCGGGGTCTACGTTCAGGAAGCGGCTCCACAACACCGCACCCAAGTCGGCCATGCCCATCGGCATCCCCGGGTGACCCGAGTTCGCGTTCTGCACGGCGTCCATCGACAAGACGCGAATGGCGTCGGCGGCCAGGCGGGTGGGATCGGTGGTCACGGTACCTCCGCTGCGATCGGGCGACGCAAGGCTAGTGCCGGAGGCATGCCCCCGATCGGCTCACTCGACGATGACCAAGTCGTGGGCCGAGACGTTGAGACGTTCCGCGCCGGTCTCCGTGCACACGACGATGTCCTCGATACGCACACCGAAACGTCCCGGCAGGTAGATGCCCGGCTCGACGGAGAACGCCATGCCCGGCTCGAGCGGATCTCGGTTGCCGGCGACGAGGTACGGGTCCTCGTGGCCGTCGAGGCCGATGCCGTGCCCCACCCGGTGGATGAAGTACTCGCCGTATCCGGCGTCGTCGATGATCGCCCTCGCTGCAGCATCGACGTCCTCGGGCGCGACGCCGGGACCCGCCGCCTCGACCCCGGCTTGTTGCGCAGCCTTCACGATCGCGTGGACGCGGCGGTACTCGTCGTTCGGCTCGCCAACGTGGAATGTCCGCGTCGTGTCCGAGCAGTACCCGCCGACCTTGCCGCCGAAGTCGACCACGACCGAATCGCCCTCTCGGATCACGCGCCCGCCCGGCTCGTGATGAGGGGACGCCGAGTTTGGCCCCGAGGCGACGATCTTGAACGTGGCGATGTCGCACCCTTCTTCGACGGTCATCGCCGCGATCTGATCTGAGAGTTGCCGCTCGGTCTTCCCGGAGAAGCGAACCGTTCCCAGCCGGCCGGCGACCCGATCGACGGCCTGCGCGGAAAGGCGCAACAGCTCGATCTCGACGGGCTCCTTGCGGATGCGGAGCGCTGCGGACAGCGGCCGGGCGGACACGAACTCGCTGTCGGGGAGAGCCCGCTGCAGTTCCAGGAGGAACACCGCCCAGGTCTGATCGGTGATCGCCAGCCGCGTCGCGGATCCGGCGAGACCGGCGACGATCTGCACCGGGTCCTCTGTCTCCTCCCACGCATGAACGTCGAACACGCCCGGCTGGGGCTCGACTCGGGGCGCCTCGAGCCCAGGGACCACCAGGCTCGCATCACCGTCCAGCGGAATGACCGCCATGGTCAGCCGCTCGAGGGGCATCGCCTCGTAGCCGGTGAGGTACGGCAGGTCGGAACCGACGGATGCCAGCAGCACGTCGACGCCCTGTTCGATCATGGCGCGGCGCGCCCGCGTCATCCGAGCACCGAAGTCGAAGGACGCCGCAGTCACGATCCGGTCGCCGCAGTCACGGAGTCCCGGGCGTGGTACGAAGATCGCACCAGCGGACCCGACTCGACGTGGGGAAGACCCAGCCGCTCGCCTTCACCCGCATAGCGAGCGAACTCGTCGGGATGCACGTAGCGATCGACGCGCCGGTGACGCGGGGTCGGGCGCAGGTACTGACCGATGGTCACGATGTCGACGCCGACGGCGCGCATGTCGGCCAAGGCCCCCAGCACCTCGGCCTCGGTCTCGCCCATCCCGACGATGAGCCCCGACTTCACCATTCCCTCGGGACGAAGCCACTTGGCCCGGGCGAGGAGCGTCAGCGACCGGCCATAGCTCGCCGCGGTGCGGATGTCGCGCTGCAAGCGGAGCACCGTCTCTGTGTTGTGGTTGAGCACCTCCGGCGCTGCGTCCATCACCGTCTGCAAAGGCGCGCGGTCGCCCTTGAAGTCGGGGATGAGCACCTCGACGTCACATCCGGGCATGCGGTCGCGGATCCGGTCGATGGTCTCCGCAAAGATCCCGGCGCCGCCGTCGGAGAGGTCGTCACGGTTCACCGACGTGAGGACGGCATGGCGAAGACCCATCTTCTCGACGGCCTCGGCTGCCCGCCGCGGCTCATCGAGATCGACGGCGCCGGGCCTGCCCGTCGTGACGTCGCAGAACGCGCACGCGCGTGTGCAGCGGTCGCCGAGCAACATCAGCGTCGCAGTCCCCTGGGACCAGCACTCGTAGATGTTGGGGCAGCCCGCCTCCTCGCAGACCGTGTTCAGCTCGAGGTCGCGCATCAAGTGCTTGAGGTCGCCGTAGCCCTCGGTGCGCAGGTTCGCCTTGACCCGCATCCACTCCGGCCGCTCCGGCTCGCCGGCGAGGACCCCGCGGACGGCAATCGGAACCTCAGTGCGAGCGTGCGGGGAGAACACACCCGCCGCCACCATCTGATCGACGTCGTACGGACGCCGGCGGGAGCCGCGAGCAAACGCCCCGAGCTGCGTCTCCGTCCGCCGATGACCGAAGGCGGCGGGGATGTGGCGCAGCAGCACCTCGACGGCTTCTTCGAGCGTCACCTCGCGATCCAGCAGCTCCCGCATCGAGGTCACCGGACGCCCTTCGATCCCGCACGGCACGATCTGCCCGAAGTAGTCCAGATCGGGATCGACATTCAGGGCGAAGCCGTGCATCGAAACTCCCCGCGAGACGCGCACCCCGATCGCGGCGACCTTTCCCTGGTCCGTCCACACGCCGGTGTAGCCGGCCTCAGCCCACGCCGCGATGCCGAACTCTGCCAACGTGGCGATCAGCGCGCTCTCGATGCGGCGAACGTGGCCGACCATGTCGAATCCGCCGGGGAGCCGGGGCACGGCATAGATCGGATAGCCCACGAGCTGGCCGGGTCCGTGGTAGGTGACGTCGCCGCCCCGATCGACGTGATGGACGGTGGCGCCCAGGGTGGCGAGGGTGGCTGTGTCGGCCAGCATGTTGGTCCCGTCACCGTTGCGGCCGACCGTGTAGACGTGCGGATGCTCGACCAGAAGCAGGTAATCGTCCTCGGTCCGGCCCTGGGTCCTGCCCTCCCAGAAGGCGCGTTGGAGATCCCACGCCTCGTCGTAGGCAAGTCGCCCGAGCCAGCGGGACCGGAGGAGCGGTCCCGACTCGGACGCGATCACGACAGCTCCTGCTCCCAATCCCAGGTCTCGAGGTTGTGCTTGATGCGCTGGAGGAACAGCACGGCGGTCGAACCGTCGAACACGCGATGGTCCCAGGTGAGCCCGAGATAGCCGATGGGCCGAATGGCGATCGTGTCGGTGCCGTCCGGCATCGTGATCACCGTTGCCCGCTTCGCCACCGTGTCGGTGCTCAGGATGGCGACGTTGGGCACGTTGATGACCGGAGCGCTCATGAACGACCCGTAGGGACCGGGGTTCGTGATCGTGAAGGTGCTGCCAGAGACGTCGTCGGGCTCCAGCCGGCCCTCGCGCGCCTTGACGGCCACCTCGCGGATCCCCTTGGCCAGTCCGGCAAGCCGCATCCCGTCTGCGTCGCGGAGGGTCATCACGACCAGGCCTTGCTGATTCATGTCGACGGCGATACCCAGATTCACGGCCGAGTGAAACACGTGCTCGCCCTCTTCCAGATGGAAGGCGCTGTTGACGACCGGGAACGCTCGCAGCGCGTCCATGGTCGCCCGCGAGATGAACGGCAGGTACGTCAGCGAGAAGCCGTGCTCCGCCTTGAACCCGGCTTTGTGGGCTCGGCGGACCTTCTCGACGTTGTCGTAGTCGACCTCGACCGAAGTCCACACGTGGGCCGCCGTCGCCTTTGCCATGACCATGTTGTCGGCAATGCGCCGGCGGAGACGGCTGATCGACTGCACCCCCTCGCGGACTGCCTCCTCCGACGTGGCCGCCGCCGCAGGAGCAGGCGCGGCAGGGGCCGGAGCCGGAGCGGGCGCCTCGGGAACCGGCGCGGCCGGTGCAGGCGGTGCTGCAGGCAGCGGCGCCGGCGGGACCTCGATGGGTGGCGGCGCAGCCGGTGCGGGCGGCGGGGCCTCAACAGCGGGGGCCGGAGCCTCAACAGCCGCGGCAGGCGCCTCAACAGCGGGGGCCGGAGCCTCAACAGCCGCGGCAGGCGCCTCAACAGCGGGGGCC
>JBFFFX010000167.1:0-6175 GCA_041557775.1 Acidimicrobiia bacterium
CCGCCCCAGCCGAGGACCTCATACGACCACAAGCCGCCGAGCACGATTCCGATGGTGAGGAAGCCCCATGCGATCAGCGTCCACCCCCGGGTGCGCTTCAGCCACGTCGAACCGCTGGCGCCGACCATGAGCGCCGACATGGCGAACGCAAACGGCACCGTCATCCCGACATACCCCAGGTAGAGCATCGGGGGGTGCACCGCCATCAGGATGTGGTTCTGGAGAAGCGGGTTGGGGCCACGGCCCTCCAGCGCGGTAGCCGAGCTCGTCCACGGCCACATGCTCGACTCGAAGCAGCCCACTGCGGAAGCTTCGGTACACACCCGGAACGGATTGGAGACCGTGAGCATCACCGCGAAGAAGAACAGTGTCACCGCGCCGAGCACGAGCATCGCACCCGCTCCGAGGCGGTCGTCGCCACCCCGGCGAGCAATCCGGCGGTAGACCGTGTAGACGTAGCCCGCCAGCACCAGGCCCCAGAGGACGATGCTGCCCTCGAGCGCGGCCCAGCCGGAGGCGAACTTGAACAGCAGTGGCGTCGTCGACGCCGAGTTGTTGGCGATGTACTCGATGGAGAAGTCGTCGCTGAGCAGCCCGACCTCGAGCGCCGTCATGGCGATCAGCGCGCCGGCGACGATGCCCAGCACCGGCGCCCTGAACAGACTCGGCTTGGCGCGTGCGGGATCTCGCATTCCCCAGTAGCCCTGGAACATGAGCGCCACCGACGAGACGGCCGCCAGCAGGACGGCGAGGTAACCGACTGTGGCGATCATGCGGGCTCCTCCCCGGCGGTTGGACGATGCGCAACATTCCGAGCCGTTCGGTGGACCGGCTGCTGCGACGACCACGATTCTGGCACGAAGCGGCTGCCGAGATGCATCGGAGCGTCCGGTCCACGGGAGACTACCCGAGCGACACCCGGTACCCGGGGTCCCCAAAGCAGAGGAAGGCTATCCGTGATCAACGCAATGAACGACCCCCGGATCGGCGGTGTCTAGAATGCGCGCCGGCTGAAACGGTCACCATCTCCGAGGTGCTGATGACGAGTCAGGAAAGCGAGCGAGTTGAGATGCCGGAAGGTGAGGCCGACCCTGGCGACACCTCCGAAGCAACCGACCCGGAGCGACGCCGCTTTCTGATTCGCTCGATCAGCGCCATCGGCGGCGGTATCACCGCCGCCATCGCCGCCCCCGCCGCCATCTTCGTCACGGGGTCGTCGCGTGCGACCGGAGGCGAGCAGGAATGGATCCGGCTCGGCACGGCTTCTTCCATCGAACCGGGGGCGCCGCCGACGTTGATGAAGGCGACGATCGAGCGCCGCAGCGGCTATCGCGTCGAGGAGCAGGAGATCTCGGTGTTCGTGACGACGCCGAACGGCACGGACTTCAGCATCTTGTCGAACATCTGCTCCCACCTCGGATGCCGCGTCAGGTGGGTCGAGGACCAAGAGGGCTTCTTCTGTCCCTGCCACAACGCGATTTTCGCGCGCAGCGGCGAGGTGGCACAGGGCCCACCACCGCGGCCGCTCGACCGCTACGAGGCGATGGTCGAGGACGGGCAGCTGTACTTCAAGGAAGCGTGACATGGCGTCGAGAGTCGGCGACTGGCTAGACGAACGTACCGGTTGGCGGGGCAACTGGACCGCCGTCTTCCTTCGGAACATCCCCAAGGTCAACTGGGCCTACACCCTGGGCAGCGCCACGCTCTTTGCGATGATCCTGCAATTCGCCACCGGGATCCTGCTGACGCTGTACTACGTGCCCGATCCCGAGCAAGCCCACGCCAGCGTCGAATACATCACCAACGACCTTCCCTTGGGGTGGCTGATCCGCGGCCTTCACCACTGGGGTGCGAGCGCCATGGTCTTGCTCGTCATCCTGCACATGGTGCGCGTGATCATCTACGGCGCCTACAAGTACCCGCGCGAGGTGACCTGGCTGACCGGTGTCGTGCTCCTGCTGGTGACCTTCGCCTTCGGCTTCACCGGCTATCTCCTGCCGTGGGACCAGCGGGCCTACTGGGCAACGGTCGTCGGCACCGAGATCGGCGCCGTGGTCCCGGTCGTGGGTGATTCGCTGAAGGACGTGATGCTGGGCGGCCCGGAGATCTCCGGGCTGACGCTGTCGCGGTTCTTCGGCGCCCACGTGTGGGTCCTGCCGTCGGTGATGCTTCTGCTCGTCGGGATCCACCTCTTCCTCGTGATCCGCAACGGTATCTCCGCACCCCCGAAAGGGGATGAGTGAGCGATGAAGAAAGAGGAACGGGAGCAATATCTCGAGGAATACGCAGAGGCGAAGAAGAAGGGCATCCCGTTCTTCCCCGATGCGATCTTCAAGGACGCGGTGGTCGCCCTCGTCGTGTTCGTCGTCGTGGTGGCCCTCGCCGCGTTTGCCAAGGCCAGCCTCGAGGAGATCGCCGACCCGAGCGATTCGAACTACACGCCGCGACCCGAGTGGTACTTCCTGTTCCTGTTCCAGCTTCTCAAATACTTCCCCGGTGATCTCGAGGTCGTCGGCGTCTTCCTCATCCCGATGCTCGCACTCGGGTTCCTCGTCGCCCTGCCGTGGACGGATCGCTCTGCTCGGCGCCATTGGTCGGGCCGGCCGGTGGTCACCTCGATCACGGTCTTCCTCCTCGCCGGTGCACTCTTCTTGACGTGGCAGGCGTTCACCGCAGAGGCTCCTCCCGCCCAGGCGGCGACCGGGGGCGATCAGACGGCGCTGATCTATGCGGCCAACTGCGCGGGTTGTCATGGTTCGCGAGTCGAGGTCGAGCCGGGCGTCGACCTGTTCGCCGTGATCGAGGGCGGCACCCATGAAGGCATGCCTGCGTGGAACTCCGATCTCGCCGCCGACGAGATCGACGCCCTGGTCGGCTTCATCCTTGCGCCGCACGGCCACGAGCTGTACGTCGGAAACTGCTCCGACTGCCACGAGCTCCAATCCCTGACGGAAGCCGACACGATCGAGGTCCGACTGGCTCTCGACCTGGGCACGCGCTACGGACCCCACACCGATTTGGGAATCCCCGAGTGGGACGATGCACTGAGCGCCTCCGACAAGGCCAAGCTGCTCAACTTCCTCGCCGCACCAGACGGCCAGCGGCTCTGGACCCGGGACTGCGCCTCATGTCACGGCCAGTCGGTGGCGTTCAGCGGCGGCAGGGCAGAGCTCGAGGGCATCATCCGCACCGGCGGCGGACACCTCGAGATGCCATCCTTCGAAGCCGCACTCGATCCGGCCGACGTCCGGCAGCTCGCGCTCTACGTGACGGATCCGCCCTCGGCACCAAACGGCGGCGAGCTGTTCAGCCTCCACTGCACCACCTGTCACGCGACCCGCGTGCCGTCGGCCCCCGACTTCGAGACGGCGCAGGCAGCGATCGCGCTCGGCGGGGCACACGAGGACATGCCGTTGTGGGGAGTAATCCTCACCGACGAACAGATCGACTCCCTCGTCGACTACGTGCTGACCGCTGCCGAGCTCCCCGACCTCAACGAGGCCGAGCGGCTCTACTCGCAGAACTGCTCGTCGTGTCACGGCGACCTGGGCGAAGGGGGACTCAACCCTGCCCGTACCGGCGACATCATCGCACCGATCTCGACGGCCGAGTACCTCGAGACGAGAGACGACGCCACCCTCCGCGCCATCATCTCCCAGGGGCAGCCCAACTTCGGCATGTCGCCGTTCGCCGACACGTTCGGCGGACCGCTCACGACCGAACAGGTCGACCTCATCGTGGCGTACGTGCGGGCGTGGGAAGTCAGCCCGCCGGTCGACCTGCCGCCCGACGTCACGGTGACACCCGGGGCGGGTGAAGATGCCGTTGCGCTCTACGGCGAGCTGTGCTCTCAGTGCCACGGGCCATCAGGCGAGGGTGGCATCGGCCCTGCGTTCGATGCCGCCTGGCAGACCTCGCGGACGGACCAGCAGGTCTTCAACGACATCAACCTGGGGCACGGTGCCACGGCGATGATCGCGTGGGGCGAGATCCTCACTGCGCAGCAGATCGAGGATCTGGTGACGCACATGAGGACGCTGACCGGCGAAGCCACCGACAGCGGACCGCTGACCTACGTCGGAGCGATCCTGCCGATCTTCGATGCATATTGCACGGCTTGCCACGGGACGCTCGGGGGCTGGACCGGCACGTCGTATGAGGAGGCGCTCAACAGCGGCGCCAGCGGACCGACGATCATTCCGGGCGACCCGGACAACAGCAGGCTCGTCCAGTCGCTGGTCGGAACGCACCCCGACGGCGTCGTCATGCCGCCGTCCGTGAGCATGAGCCCGTCGGACATCCAGAAGATCATCGACTGGGTCGCCGCGGGCGCACCCGAGCGGTAGCTCCGGCCGCGGCGCGGCAGCAATCACGCGAAGTTCGCCGTTGTGCGAAAAGCGCCGGCGCGACATGATGTCGGCACGATGCGTGCGCTCGCGACCGGTCTTGTCGGAGCAGCGGCGGCGGTCATCGCTTTCGGCGTCAGCCAGGTCGCCGGCGGTTTCGTCGCCGCAATGGCGTTCGTGCTCGCCCTCTTCCTCGTCCCCGTCACGATCGGCTTGGTGATCGCCGCCGTCGTCAGCGCGCGCGATGCCACTGCTACAGGGTTGCGACCTTCCGTGATGGCCCGCATGCGTCGCCTGACGCCCGGGGCGGGTCCGTCGCAGCGCTGCAGCACCTGTGGCCGCAAGAGAGAGCCAGCGGGATCGGCGTGGGTCTGCCGGACCTGCGACACCGCCGTGCGCGGGTGAACCTTCGATCCGGACGGCGATCCGAGGCGGCGCGCCGGCGCCCGGCACCACGGCAAACCGGGGAGTTAGAGTCCGCGCCGTGAGCGCTACAACACATTCGATCGGGTTCATCGGCTTGGGCGACATGGGGCAGGGGATCGTCCCCCGCCTGCTCGCCGCAGGCCATACAGTCACGGGGTGGAACCGCACCGCGGCGAAAGCGGCCCCCCTGCTCGAGTTGGGCATGGAGTGGGCCGACACGCCGCGGGAGGTGGCGGCGGCCTCCGACTTCGTCTTCTCCATCGTCACCGACGCTACCGCGGTACAAGCAGTCGCCCTCGGAGAGGATGGGGTGATCGCCGGCCTCTCGCCCGACGGCATCTACCTCGACATGAGCACCATCGATCCGGCCGTCAGCCGGGACATCGCCCAGGAGTTCGCCGACGCCGGGCTGACGATGCTCGACGCACCGCTCTCGGGCAGTCCGATCACGCTGCGACAGGGCAGCGCGTCGACGATGGTGGGCGGAGACCGCACCGCATACGAGCGCGTCGAGCCGGTGCTCTACGACATCGGCTCCAAGGTGAGCTACATCGGCCCCAGCGGACAGGCCGTACAGATGAAGGTCGCGGTCAACCTCACGCTGATCGTCGAGATGGTCGTGTTCTGCGAATCGGTCGCCCTCGCCGAGAAGGGTGGCGTCGACCGCGAGGTCGCCGTGGACGCGATGTTGAAGAGCGTGGTCGCCTCCCCCGTGATGGGATACCGGGGGCCGTTCATCCTCGAAGGCAACATGCCCGACAAGCCGCTGGCCGACGTCACCCTCCAGCAGAAGGACATGCTGCTCGCCCTCGAGGTCGCCCGCCGCCAGGGTTCGCCGGCACCGCTGGCCGCCGTCGCCAACGAGCTGCTCAACGCGTGCCGAGGCCGCGGGATCGATCACCGCGACTTCGTTACCGTCTTCGACATCTACCACCTGCTCAGCGGGATGTCGTGATGGAGCCGTACCGGACGCACCTCGACGACGTCCCACTGGTCGCCGGTCTGAGGTCGGAGGAGGGCTGGGTCGACATGCAGGTCCAGTTCCTCGTCGACCAGGCAACCGCCGGATCCGACGACTTCCTGCTCGGTTGGACCGTGCTCCCGCCCGGTGCCCGCCATGAGCGCCACCGCCACCACCACGCCGACGAGTTCTTCGTCGTCCTCTCCGGAGAGGGCATGATCTTCACGGACGGCGGCCGCGAGCCTTCGCGCAAGGGCGACGTCGTCTTCACCCCGCGCGGCCACTGGCACGGGTTCGACAACACCGGCGCGGACGACGTCGTCCTGGTCTGGGGATGGAGCGGCGCCGGGTCCCTCGATGCCGCCGGGTACGAGACCGAACCCGGGCGGGCCACATCGTGACGCCCCCCGACTGGGACCACCCCGGCGTGCGGCACGGCATC
>JBFFFX010000168.1:0-6154 GCA_041557775.1 Acidimicrobiia bacterium
CGGCCGGTCGGTGCGGAGCACGATGACGTCCGCCTGTTTGCCCGGCTCGAGGGATCCGGTCACCGCGCCCAGGCCGGCAACCCGGGCGCCGTCCACGGTTGCGTAGCGGATCACCTCGCGAGTGGTCAAGAGATTGGGCAGGCCACCCTTGCCCGCCAGCTTCCGGTCGAAGTAGGTGGCGTGTTGGATCGAGATGATCGCGCGCATCTGCGCAAACAGATCCCCGGGGGCGATCCGCTCGTCGTCGACGCCCAGTCCCGGCCGGATGCCGCGGTCGATCAGCTCCTGGATCGGAGGGGCTCCGAGGCCCATCGCCATCTCGCGAGACGGGTTGAGGGACACCGCAGCCCCCGACGGGCCGATCGCATCGAGGTCGGCGCTCCCCAGCTTGCTGCAATGGACCAGGGTGACGTCGTCGCCCAGCAGGCCGCGAGCCGCGAGATCGACGAGCACGCCGTCGGCCCGCTCGGATCCGGCGTGGGCGTGGATGCGCAGCCCGAGCTGGCGGGCAAAGGTCCAGCCGGCGGCCACCTGCTCGATGCAGAGGCGGGCCGGCTCGTCCGAACCGAACGCAAGCGTCGTTGATGGCCCCGTCGTGGCGGCGCCGTCGGCCTCGAGGCGCCGAAGCGCCGCTTGCGCCGCGTCGCCGCTGCCGGGGGTCGCCGCGGGAGCGAACACGGTGCGCAGACCCGAGTCGGCGTGGGCCTGCAAGGCGGCATCGACGGCGGCGGGGTCGAGGCGGCCGTCCGCCCAGTCGACGACGCTCGTCACGCCCGCCTCCGCTGCGCCGAGCAACCCGATGAGCGTCGAGGCGTAGACGTCCTCGGCCTCGAGGCCCTCCGGGTCGACGGTCGCGCCCTCGCTGCCGCCGGCGGCATCCCCCAGATTGCGATAGAGGGACTTCCAGACGTGGCGATGGGTGTCGACGAAGCCGGGCATGACGATGGCCTCCGTGGCGTCCACCACCTCGGCGCCGCGGGACCGCAACCCGCTGCCGACCTCGGCGATCCTTCCGTCTTCGATGAGGACGTCCGCCGCGACGTAGTTGGCCGTGCGCGCCCCGAGGGTCAGTACCGCGCCGCCGCGGATGACCGTCTTGGAGCTCACGATCCGCCTCGGGCGTCGCACGCCTCGAGCACGATGGTGTAGATGCGATCGGCAGAAGGCAGCGCGAGGTCCTCGAGCGTCGCGGCGGACGGCAGCGGGATGTGCGGAGTCGTTATCCGGATGCTCGGACCGTCGAGGTCCCAGAAGGCTTCCTCGCCGACGATCGAGACCAGCTCGGCTCCCCATCCACACAGACGCGGGTTCTCTTCAACCGTGAAGAACCTTCCCGTCTTGGCGACGGAGTCGAGCAGCGTCTTGGTATCGAGTGGCACCAGCGAGCGAACGTCGATGACCTCGGCCGAGATGCCGGACTCCGCCAGGCGCTCTGCGGCTTCCAGGGCACGGGGCACCATCAGCGCCAGCGCGGCGATCGTGACGTCGGGCCCTTCCCGCAGCACCTTGGCGGTGCCCAACTCGTCGACGAGCTCACCGTCGGGCACTTGCGCCTTGTTGGCCATGAGCGCCTTGTGCTCGAAGAACAGGACGGGGTCGGGGTCGCGGATGGACGCCGCCATCAGGCCGACGACGTCCGCCGGGCTCGACGGCGCGACGACCTTGAGACCGGGGATCATCATCGCCCAGTTCTCCACGCTCTGGGAGTGCTGGGCACCGAAGCGGGCGCCGCCGCCGTTGGCGGTGCGGATCACGAGCGGGAACGTCACCTGCCCGTTGGTCATGTAGCGGCTCTTGGCGATCTCGTTCGCCACCATGTCCCAGCACACGGCGAGGAAGTCGGAGAACATGATCTCGGCGATCACCGGCACGCCGGTCATCGCCGCCCCCATCGCAGCGCCGAGGATCGCTTGCTCGGAGATCGGCGTGTCGCGGATCCGGTCGGGACCGAACTCGTCGAGCAGTCCCACGGTGGTCTTGAAGACACCTCCGGCGGCAGCGATGTCCTCCCCGAGCATCACCAAGTTGGGATCGCGCCGCATCTCCTGGGCGATGCCGTACGCCACGGCGTCGCGATAGCTCAATTCCGCCATTGCGAACCTCCGTCAGCCCAGACTTCCGTCATCAGCGCCGCCGCTCCGGGTTCCCGTCCGGCCTTGGCAAACTCGGTTGCGGCGTCGATCGCCGCGGCGACCTCCCGCGAGATCGAGCCGAGCCGGTCCTCCGGAACGCCGAGCGACAACAGCCGGTTGTGGTACATCGGGATCGCATCCCTCTCGTTCCACGCGTCGACCTCCGCCTCGGGGCGGTACTTGGCGGGGTCGGCTCGAGAGTGACCGCCGGAGCGGTAGGTGATCGCCTCGATGAGCGACGGGCCGTCCCCGATGCGCGCTCGATGCAGCGCCTCGCGGGCGGTCAGGTAGACCGCATCGGGATCGTTGCCGTCGATCAGGATGGGATCCATGCCGTAGGCCGCTGCGCGGCCCGCCGCGGGGTTCTCGACGGCGGTGACCACGTCGATCGGCGTGTACTCCATGTAGAGGTTGTTCTCGCACACGAACACGACCGGCAGGCTCCACACCTTCGCCATGTTGAGCGCTTCGTGAAACGCACCGATGTTCGTGGTTCCATCCCCGAAGAAGGCGACCGCCACCTGGCCGGTGCCGCGCATCTGTGCCGACCAGGCCGCACCGTTGGCGATGCACAGGTGGGCGCCGATGATGGCGTACGACCCCATCATCCCCTTCTCGACGTCAGTGAGGTGCATCGACCCGCCCTTGCCGCCGAGGATGCCGTTCTCTCTGCCGAGCAACTCGGCCATGGCGGCCCCGAGATCCATACCCCGCGCCAGCGAGTGGGCATGGCCGCGGTAGGTGGCAAACGAGTAGTCCCCCGGCTGCATGGCCGCCCCGAACCCGGTGGCGATCGCCTCCATGCCCAGGGAGAGGTGGGTCGTCCCCTTGACCAGGTTCTGCATGAACAAGTCGTAGGCACGCTTGCCGAACTGCCGCAGCTCATGGAGCTTGCGATACATCTCCAGCCGGACATCCTCGCCGATGTCGGCCTGCTCCAGAGAGCGGTCGACGGGCTGCGGGAACCGCGGCTCTCTCAGCGCGTAGTCGTACCGGGGATCAGTAGGCATTCGCCACCATCAGCTCTTCGCACGGGAACAGCGTGATGATCTTGCAGCCGTCGGCGGTGACGACGACTTCCTCCTCGATCCGGGCGGCGGAGCGGCCGTCGGCCGCCGGAGCGTACGTCTCCAGGGCGAAGACCATGCCTTCCTTGATCTCCACCGGATCGTCGAGTGAGTTGAGGCGGCTGATGATCGGGCGCTCGTGGAGTCCGACGCCGACGCCGTGCCCGAACTGGAGTCCGAACGCGTCCATCTCGTCCTCGAAGCCGAACTCCTCCGCTCGCGGCCACACCCTTGCGATCTGATCGGTGGTCACGCCGGGCTTCACGAGCTGGATCGCGGCGTCCATCCACTCCCGAGATTGCTTGAAGGCGTCGCGCTGTGCCTGCGTGGCGCGGCCGACGACGAACGTCCGGTAGTAGCAGGTGCGGTAGCCGTTGAACGCGTGGATGATGTCGAAGTACGCCTGATCCCCCGGACGGATGATCCGGTCGCTGAACACGTGCGGGTGCGGGCTGCACCGCTCGCCGGCGATCGAGTTGATCGCCTCCACGAACTCGGAGCCCATCTCGAACAGGCGGGCGTGGGCCATCCCGACGACATCGGACTCGCGGACTCCGGGCTTGAGCATCTCGAAGATGTCCTGGTAGACCCCGTCCACCATGGCGCACGCCTGGGTGAGCAGCGTGATCTCGTCCTGGCTCTTGATCTCCCGGGCTCGCATCATGGCCTGCTGCCCGTCGACCACCGCGAGCTTGGCGTCCTGCAGTGCCAGCAGCACGGCGGTCTCCGCCATGTCGACGCCGAGCTTCTCCTCGGCGACCCCGGCGTCCTCGAGGGCTCCCTTGATCTCGCGCACGGCGCGGGCGTGCAGGCCGGTCTCCGGCCCAATGGCCCCCTGCAATCCGGTGTTGCCGCCGATCGAGTTCTCGTGGTCGTACAGGTGGGGAAGCTGGAGACGATGGGCCTTCGCCGCAGAACCAAAGTCCCAGACCTTGGGCCGGCCGGTCTTGGTGATCAGCGCCCACCGCTCGCCCTTGTTGAACGCCCAGTAGCCGATCTGCGTCGCCGTTGCGTAGCGGATGTTCGAAGTCTCGAAGAGCAGCAGGGCACCGAGCTCGAATTCGTCGAGCATCTGCCGGACCCGGGCGAGGCGGTACTGGCGAAGCCGCTCGAAGTCGACCCGCTGCTCCCAATCGACCGCCATCACTCCCGGCGCCGCGGTCGTTGCTACCGGAAACTCACTCATCGTGTACTCCTTGCCGATTGTTCCGTTGGTTCTTGATCACTCACCGGCCAGCGCGTTCTCGAGATACAGCCAGTCCCGGGCAAACCGGTACGAATGCCGTGGCGGCGGCTGCGGCGCCTGCGTCTCCAGCCACCGCACGAGCCCGTCGCCGATGTTGCGGAACGCATGGACGCAGCCCACCCCGGCCCAGGCGACGTCGCCGGGACCGAGCTGGTACGTGGCGCCGTCGAACTCGGCTTCTACCTCACCGGCGAGGATCAGATACGTCTCCTCCAGCGGATGGTCGTGGGCACCGGCGAACCCGCCTTGCTCGTACTGGACCATGAACATGGTCGACAGATCGGCGCCGAGGTCGGAGTCGACCATCATCTTCACGCTGATCCCGCTGTAGACCAGCAGAGCGGTGCGCATGCTGGCGCTCAGTGCCAGCCGATCCTGCGTTTGCAGCGCAGGGTCCATGTTCTCGGGGTCGATGTGGCCGAAGTAGCGATTACGCGGGTCGCGGACGTCAATACGCTGCGCCGGACCCGCCGCGACCGGCGCCGGAAACTGCGTGTCGAAGCCGAACCGCGCTCTCGGCAGCGGCGCCTTCATCTCGGCGAAGTCGACGACCTGATCCGAGGTGTTGCGGAAGGCGTGGGTCATGCCGACGGGGAGCAGGCCGTAGTCGCCGGCGACCAGCTCGTAGCTCCCCTCGGGCGTGTCGAGGGTGAGGGTGCCCTCGAGCACGTAGATCGATTCCTCGAAGGAATGGACGTGGGTGTCGACGCTGCCGCCGGCCTCGAGCCGGGCGATGCGGAACCCCATCTGGACCGAACCGCCGGCCTCGTCGACGACCGAATCGCCCGTGTAGCCGGCGCTCCTCCCCTCGAACTCCGGTGGCGTCGTGTACTCGTAGTCGACCATCTTCTTGACGATGTGGTTCATCGGTCCTCACCTCCGCGAAGGAAGACGGCGATTGCGCTCATGTCCTTGTCGCCGAGTCCGGTCTCGATGGCACGACGGACCATGTCGAGGCCGGTGGTTGCCTGCTCCATGGGGGCCCCGACCCGCGCACCGAGCCCCGTGATCAGCTCGAGGTCCTTCGCCACGAGATCGAGGCTGAAGGCCACCGCGGCCTCTTCCGGGTGCTCGTACGCCGCCCGCTTGTACTGGACGAACGGCGCTCCGCCGGCGCCGCTGGCGAAGACCTCGTACGCCGTCGACCGGTCGACACCGGCTTTCTCGGCCAGCACCACGGCTTCGGCGAGCGCCAGGTTCAAGCCATGCACCAGTCCGTTGACGGCGAGCTTCGTCGCCGCCCCGGCGCCGCGCGCTCCGACGTGGACGATCCGGGCCGCAAGGACGTCGAGCACGGGCCTGACCTCCTCGATCAGCGCGGAGTCTCCGCCGGCCATGATCGTCAGCGCACCGGCTTCGACGGTGGTGACCGTTCCCGACACGGGACAGTCCAGGAAGCCGGCTCCGGTGGCGTCGACTGCCGCCCCGATTCGGGCGACGGTCTCGGGATCGATCGTGCTCGTCTCGACGGCAACGGTGCCTGCGCCGATCCCCTCGACCACGCCCCCGGGTCCGAGATAGCCGCTCTCGACGGCGGCATCGTCGGCGAGGCTCGTGATCACCACCTCGGAACGCGACGCCGCCTCTGCAGCCGAAGCCGCAACCGCGGCGCCGCTCACCTCGGCCACGTGCTCCGCCTTCGACGTGTCGCGGTTCCATACGACGGTGTCGAAGCCGGCACGAGCGATCGTGGTCGCCATCGCTTTGCC
>JBFFFX010000169.1:0-6147 GCA_041557775.1 Acidimicrobiia bacterium
AGCACGGCGCACCCGTGGCACTGGGGAGAGTCACCGTCCGATGAGCGACCAGCCTGCCTTCACCGGCAGATATCAGGTCATCGCGCCGACGGTCAACCTCGGAGAGAACGTCCGCTTGTCGTCGTTCATCAACCTCTATGGATGCGACATCGGCGATGAGGTCACGATCGGCGCCTTCGTCGAAGTCCAATCGGACGTGCGGATCGGACGCAGAGCAAAGGTCTCGAGCCACACGTTCGTGTGTTCGGGCGTGATCATCGAGGACGAGTGCTTCATCGGCCACGGAGTGATGTTCACCAATGACCTGCGTCCTCGGGCCACGACGCCCGACGGCGACGTTCAGGGAACGGGCGACTGGGAGCTCGTCAGGACGCGAGTGGGACGGCGGGCCTCGATCGGCTCGGGCGCCACCATCCTCGCCGGCGTCGAGATCGGCGAAGAAGCGATGATCGGCGCCGGAGCCGTCGTCACCCGCGACGTGCCCCCCGGAATGCTGGCCGTCGGCGTGCCGGCGGAAGTAGTCGGCCCTGCGCCCGACACGAGAGACTCGCCGTGAAGGTTCCCTTTCTCGACCTGGGCCCACAACACGAGGCACTGCGGGCGGAGATCTTTGCGGCGTGGGCCGAGATCTACGACTCGACCCGCTTCGTGTCGGGTCCGTCCGTGGCCGCCTTCGAGGAGGACTTCGCCGGAGCGCACGACGCAGACCATTGCGTGGCCGTCGCCAACGGAACCGATGCGCTGATGCTCGGGCTGCGCGCCCTCGGCGTGCGCCCGGGCGACCAGGTCGTCGTGCCGGCGAACACGTTCATCGCGACGGCCGAGGCCGTCTCTCATGTGGGGGCCGTTCCTCGCTTCGTCGATGTCGACCCGGTCACCAAGAACATCGACGTGGCGGCGGCCGCGGCGGCGCTCGCCGATGATGAAGTCGTCGGCGTGCTGCCCGTGCACCTCTACGGCCAGCCGGCGGACCTCGATCCCTTGGTGGCCGCCGCCGACTCGCATCAAAAGTGGGTGATGGAGGACGCAGCCCAGGCACATCTCGCTCGGTACCGCCGGAGGAGCGTGGGCACGCTGGGACGAGCGGCCGCCTTCTCCTTCTATCCCGGCAAGAATCTCGGCGCTACGGGAGAGGGCGGGGCGATTCTCACGAACGACGCCGCGATGGCCGAGCACGCACGCGCGCTTCGCGACCACGGACAGACCGAGAAGTACCACAGCAGGTACATCGGCTACAACGCCCGGATGCATGAGATGGTCGGCGCAGCGCTTTCGGTGAAGCTCCGCCGCCTCGAGGAATGGACGGAGAAGCGGCGCCGGGTCGCAGCGTGGTACGAGGAAGCGCTCGGAGGTGCGGGTGGTGTCGAGTTGCCCGTCGAGCCCGACTGGGCTCGCTCCGTCTACCACTTGTACGTCGTACACGTGGCGGATCGCGATCGGGTGCGCGACACGCTCGACGCGATGGGTATCGCCACCGGCCTGCATTACCCGGTCCCGATCCACCTGCAGCCCGCCTATCGAGATCTCGGCCTCCCCGACGGCAGCTTCCCGGTCGCCGAGCGCAGCGCGGACAGGCTGCTGTCGCTGCCGATGTATCCCGAACTCCCCCGGGACGCCGTCGAGTACGTGGCAGAGGCGCTGGTTCGAACGACGTCCGGCGCTGGAGGCCCATCGTGAGCGTGATCGCGGGCGCCGACGTCGTCGTCACCGGAGGTGCCGGCTTCATCGGCTCGCATTTCGTCGAGCATGCCCTGACGCTGAGCCCGAGGCGGTTGACCGTGATCGACGACCTCTCGACCGGCTCTCGGGAGAACCTCGCGGCGGTGCTCGCCGACGTCGAGCTCGTTGTGATCGACGCCGGAAGCGACGAAGCAGCCCGCCTGGTGGCGCACGCCGACGTGGTCTTCCACCTGGCCGTGCGCAACGTCCGCGCGTCCATCAACCGACCGATCGAGAACTTCGAGGTCAACGCCGGCGCGACGTTGCGGCTGCTCGAAGCGATGCGCCGGGGAGCTGAGGGCCGTTTCGTCTACATCTCGTCGAGCGAGATCTACGGGATTCCGGACAGCGCTGTCTTCAGCGAGTCCACGGTTCCAGCCCCGACCACCGTATACGGGGCCGGCAAGCTCGCCGGTGAACTCGTGACGCTTGCGTATCACCGGACGTACGGCATGGATACGAGGGTGATCCGCCCCTTCAACAACTACGGGCCGCGCTCGCACTTCGAGGGCGACTCGGGCGAGGTGATCCCCAAGTTCATCCTCCGCGCGCTGACGGGCCGCCCCTTGCTGGTTCACGGAGACGGCACCCAGACACGCGACTTCATGTTCGTGGAAGACACCGCTCGCTGGCTGCCCCGACTCGCCGCGGTCGCAGAGCTCGAGGGCGACGTCGTCAACATCGGTACCGGCCAGGAGATCAGCGTGCTGGAACTCGCCGACTTGGTGACCTCGCTCACCGGCTCCACGAGTCGCGTGGAGCACGTCGATTCGAGGCCCGGCGACCTCCCGCGGCTCTGCGCCGACGTGGCCAAGGCGAGACGGATCGCCGGCTTCGCCACCGAGGTCACGTTTGCCGGCGGCATCCAAAGAACCATCGACTACTTCGCGGCGGGCGACGCAGAGGCGATGCTCGCCCGCGAGGTGGCGCACAACTGGGAGTAGACGGACGGAAGGCACTGCGACTCGTGATCGGCGCACATCGTGGTTGGCGCGGTTGAGCCTGCCGGCGATCAGACGCACGGAGTGGATTTCCCTCGGTGTCATCTTGGCGGCGTACCTCGCCATCTCGCTCCAAATCATCCGCGAGGGCGCGACGCTCGGACATGACGAGGCGGTGTACTCGTTGCGGGCCCGCAGCTTCCGCGATGGATCTGACCCAACGAGCTACTGGTTGGCCTATCGCGCACCAGGCCTCCCCTTCGTGCTTCAGGTGGCGTGGCTGGTCTCTCCCACCGAACCGTTCCTCCGACTCGTCGTGGTCGGTTTCGGCGCGCTTCTCGTCACCACGACATGGCTCATCGGACGTTCGCTGTTCGGCGCCACGGCCGGCCTGATTGCAGCGGGCGGCATGGCGCTCTCACCGGTCATTCTCATGTCCGGCACGCAGGTCTGGCCGGACGTCCCGGGGGCCGCCCTCGGTCTTCTTGCGGTCGGCATCTTCCTGTGGGCCGCATCAGGCGACCGTGTGGCCTGGTGGGCCGTCCTCGCCGGCCCGGTGGCCATGGCCGCGACGTACTTCCGGTTCGGAGCTCCCATGCCGATGGCGGTCGGCTTCACGGCAGTTGCGCTGCTGCGCTGGCGGTCCGTGTTGCAGTCGAAGGTGACGACGACGGCGACGGCAGCTGCGGTTGCGTTGGGGGTCGGCCTTGTTCTGTTCGTGCCCGCGACGACGGGCGCGACCACGTCTCCGTACACCGCCGTGTCCGAGCAGGCATTTCGCTACGGATGGTCTGCGGGCTTCATCGACTACTTCCAACAGGCCGGAACGCTGCTCGGCGGCATCGTGGGGGGACTGCTCGTCTTCGGAGTAGTGGTCGCTGCCATCCTCGCCACCCAACGTACGGTCGAGAGACCAGCAGTGATCGCCGTTCTCTGCGCGGCAGCGGGGTCCTTCGTCTGGATCGCGTTGAGCCTCACCGGCGAGTTGCGCTACCTCAGCCCGGTCTACCCCTGGCTGTGGATCGCAGCAGGCTCGGGCCTCGGGTGGATCGTGGCCCGGCTCTCCCCGTCGGTCACCTTGGCTGCGGCGGTCATCGTCGTCGCCATCGGTGGACTGGGCGCCCTGGGCTTCCTCGGCGAGCGGATCGACGCCTCCGCACGCAACGTTTTGAACAACGCAGGTCAGAACGTCGAGCGGGCCTCTCGGATCATCGCCGAGGAGAACGGTGATGGACCGTGCTCAGTCTTGACGGCGTACGTACCCAACGTCGGGTGGTACTCCGGTTGCTTCGCCCGAGGCTTCAACCTGAACAGAGTCGTCGTCGACGACGCCCGTTTCCCCGCGGACGGACCGGCCTACATGCTCATAGGCAACCTCACCAAGAGGCAGCCGGAAGGAGAGCTGCTCGAGGCCTACATCGCGGAGACCGAAGGGCTGGCCTTCGCCATCGGAGACCCCCAGCTCGGGGCAGGCCGCTACATCGAGGTCTACCTCATCCAGCCGTGAGTGGCTGCGACATCACTCACCAGGTCGGTCGCCGCCCAATCGCTCACCCATCAGAGATCTGCCACACCTGTACGTACTGGGCCAGGCCGTTCCCGGGCACGCCCTCCTCGAAGACGAGACCCTGGGTCTGCGTCGTGTACTCCGCGGTCAGCGTCGCATCCGGCTGTCGCTTGCCACGTTCGACCCAGAACAGATACGTGGGGGCGCCATCGGGAAAGCCGGCGGGGTTCAACCGCACCTCATCCAGATCCCAGTTCTTCGTCACGCAACCCGAGTACCACGCCACCTGAGGCACATAGCTCGTGATGGCACCGCATGGCCCCTCGGCTCGATCCTCCAGTTCTTGTGACGCGCGTTGAAGAGTCGCGAACGTGTCGTTGAATCGATTCTGGACGGCCGCATCTGTGCGGGCCGATAGCCCCGCGGCCACAATGGCGATCAGCCCGGCAGTGATCAGGAGCTGCCTGTCCCACGATCGCGTCAACGCGGCGATGGCCGCACCTCCGGCGATCCACAGGAACGGAAGCACCGGACTCAGGTAGCGATACTCCCCGTGGAGCTGGACGGCGATGACCAAGCCGCTCAACAGCGCGATCCCGAGCGTGGTCGCCACGGCGCGACGATCCAGCACACGACGGACGGCCAGCACGACCGAGGTGGCGACCCCCAGGACCATCACGAAGCCTGCCGGCCCTCCCAGGAGCAAGCCGCTCTGCCGGTAGTAGTCGTACAGACCTCGGTAGATGGGGAACGCGTTTCGCTCCTGCAGACTCCGGATGGCCGCATATGGGGCTCCCCGCGACCCCGTGATGGCAGGCAGGAAGAGAATCGCCCAGATGCCGACGCCGGACACAGCGGCGAGCACGACGATCTGCGGCACCGAGCGGAGCGCCGCTCGCCACCGGTAGGCCACGATGATCGCAATGCCCAGCGCAAGCGGAATCGGAGCCCCGAAGCGAACATAGGTCGCCAACCATGCAAGCGGCGCGGCCAGCACAACCCACCATGAGAACTTCTCACCCCGTGTGGTCAACAAGACGACCCACATGGTGAGGAGGCTCAACGCGGCCCCCGGCACATCCGGCCACACCTGCGTACTGGATGCGAGGATCGCCGGTGTGACCGCGACCCCTCCTGCTGCGATGAGGCCGGCTCTCGACCCGAAGAGTTCCTTCGCCACCAGGTAGGTGAAGCCAACGGTGATGAGGCCGAAACCCAGGACCACGAGGCGGAGATACGGCGCCGTCGATCCGAAGGGGAACACGGCCAGGAGGGAGATTGGCAGCCCCGGCGCCCGATAGGCGGTCCAGAAGTACTCCGACGTCGCTCCGTCCGCAATCGACTTGGCCTTGAGTGCGTACACGGCCTCGTCGTGGCCGAGCGGAGCCCCATCCCCCAACAAGTCGGCACCGAGCAGCGTGAACGCGACGAGCGGAATCGCAAGAACGAGGATCTCTCTACCGAGCACGTGCCTGCGGTCCATGAGAGACGATCCTTCTTTGTCGCTGCCCGTCGCGCTCCGCAGCGGAATGATGCACAGCCGGTGCCGCGGACCTCGACTCCC
This sequence comes from Acidimicrobiia bacterium, assembly GCA_041557775.1. Taxonomy (GTDB): domain Bacteria; phylum Actinomycetota; class Acidimicrobiia; order Spongiisociales; family UBA5794; genus DATHZQ01. The sequence goes on from JBFFFX010000169.1 coordinate 5,732, forward strand.
GAGCCACTTCGTGGATGCGCACGTCCTTGCGTTGCCCGATTATCGCAGCTTCCGCTCCGCCGACCCTCGAGCCTCCGCTGCCAGCCGCCACTCCAGCCCGGCCATCGGAAGCGAGGTGTCGCGGCGTGGGTCGAGACGCCTCGACGGGTGCTGCAGTGCCGATCTGGCACCGTCGTGATCCCGCGGCCGCCACGGGCCAGGCCTCGGGCGCGCGACGTGCGAACCCCGGCTGGGTCTCTCGGCCGCTGCGACCGCTACGCTGCGCCCATGCCGTCGGCGACGTTCAACCACACCGCGGAGACCAGCCGCCCGATCGACGAGGTCTGGGCACGGCTCCAGGTCGCCGAGACGTGGGCCAACATCGGTCCGGTCGAGTCGGTGTGGGATCCGGTCCACGACGGGGACCGGCTGCGCTC
>JBFFFX010000170.1:0-6113 GCA_041557775.1 Acidimicrobiia bacterium
ATCGATGAGTCGCTCGGCATCGTGCGGCAGGTTCTCGAGACGATGCCGGCCGGCGACTACCGAACCGACGACCGCAAGGTCACGCCACCGCCCCGCAAGCGCATCGACGAGTCGATGGAGGCGTTGATCCACCACTTCAAGATCTTCACCGAGGGCTTCAAGGTGCCCGCCGGCGAGATCTACCAGGCCGTCGAGTCGCCCCGCGGCGAGCTGGGCATGTACCTCGTCTCCGAGGGCGGCGCCAAGCCGTGGCGCGTCCACGTGCGGGCGCCGTCGTTCGCGCACGTGCAGTCGCTGCCGGCGATGATGACCGGCGGGCTGGTCGCCGACACCGTTGCGACGCTGGCATCGGTGGACCCCGTGTTGGGAGATGTCGACCGATGACGGCGCGGACCCTCGAGACGATCCTGCCGGGCTGGAGCGCCCCCAATCGTGAGCGGGCCGCCCGCCTGCTCGAAGCGTATCCCGAGAGGCGCAGCGCGGTGATGCCGCTGCTGTACCTCGCGTCCCTCGAGCACGGTCACGTCACGGACGCCGCCATGCGCGAGGTCGCCGAGCTCACGGAATTGACTGCGGCCCAGGTGCAATCCGTCGCCAGCTTCTACACCATGTACAAGCGTGACCACGTCGGCACGTATCTCGTGTCGGTGTGCACGTCGATCTCCTGCTACCTCCTCGGTGCCGACGAAGTGCTCGAGGCGATCGAGGACATCACCGGGACGCCGGATGGCGAGACCTCCGAAGATGAGATGTTCTCGGTCGAGCACGTCGAGTGTCTCGGCGCCTGCGGTGGGGCGCCCGCCGTCCAGGTGAACTACGAGCTCATCGAGGGCGTCGAGCCGGACAAGGCGCTCGCGTTGTGCCGTTGGCTTCGATCCGCCCGCCCGGACGTTGTGAACAGTGACGAGATGCAGTCGCTCTTCGGCGGCCGGCAGTCGTTCGACTGGGGACCTGCCGAGCCGGAAGGCGCGATTGCGCCGGTGCCGGCGTTCGGGCCGTATGGATCGAGCAAGGAGGCGACGTGACGACCCCGCTCATCCTCACCCAACGCATGATCGACCACCGCGACGACTCCCACACCATGGCCCGATACGAGGCGACCGGAGGGTACGAAGCCCTGCGCCGCGGCCTGGCGATGGAGCCGGGGGAAGTCGTCGCGGCCGTCCAAGCGTCGAACATCCGCGGACGGGGCGGCGCCGGATTCCCGACCGGAGTGAAGTGGGGATTCCTCGCCCCGGCGACTCCCCGCTACCTCGTGGTCAACGCCGACGAGTCGGAGCCCGGGACCTTCAAGGATCGCCAGCTCCTCGAGCGCGACCCGCATCAGCTGCTCGAAGGCATCATCCTGTCGGCGTACGCCCTCGACGTGCACACGGCGTTCGTGTACGTGCGCGGCGAGTATCCGCGACCGGCGCGGCGGGTGCAGCGAGCGATCGACGAGGCCTATGAGAAGGGCTATCTCGGCGAGAACATCCTCGGTTCCGGATTCGATCTCGACGTGGTGGTTCACCTCGGAGCCGGTGCCTACATCTGCGGCGAGGAAACGGCGCTGCTCAACTCGCTCGAGGGTCGCCGCGGTGAGCCGCGACTCAAGCCGCCGTTCCCTGCGGTGGAGGGCCTGTACGCCAGACCGACGATCGTCAACAACGTCGAGACGATCTCCAACGTGCCGTGGATGATCTCGAACGGCGGCGAAGCCTACGCCACGCTCGGTCCCGAGACGTCGGCGGGTACTCGACTCTTCTCGCTGTCCGGGCACGTCAAGAAGCCGGGCAACTACGAGATCGTGATGGGCATGACATGGCGCGAGTTCATCTACGAGATCGGAGGCGGGATCCGCGACGATCGGGCGCTCAAGTGCTGGATTCCGGGAGGCGCGTCGGCGCCCTGGTTCGTGCCCGACCTGCACCTCGACGTGCCGGTGACCATCGACGACGCAGGGAGGCACGGTTCGATGCTCGGCTCGGGAGCCGTCGTAGTGATGGATGAGACGACCAACGTCGTCGGAGCGGCGCATCGCGTGGTCAAGTTCTTCGCCCACGAGTCGTGCGGCCAGTGCACGCCGTGCCGGGAGGGCACGACCTGGCTGGAACGAATGCTGTGGTGGATCCTCAACGGTCACGGCCGCCCGATGGACCTCGACATGCTGCTCGACGTCTGTGACAACATCAGTCCGGGGCTGCGCTGGCCGCCTGCGCAGACGACGATCTGCCCGCTGGGTCCCTCCGCCGTGTCCCCGATCCGCTCGATCCTGTCCCACTTCCGGGACGAGATCGAAGCGATGATCTCGGATGCGGCCGGCGCACCGAGGCAGGGGGCTTCTGTTGGCTGACACTCCGCGCATGGTGACGATTTCTGTCGACGGTGAGCAACGCCAGGTCCCGGCGGGTGAGCTGCTCATCAAGGCCGCCGAAGACACCGGTACCTATATCCCGCGTTTCTGCTGGCACCCGAGGATGAGGCCTGTCGGCATGTGCCGCATGTGTCTCGTCGAGGTGGAGACGCCCAGGGGCAAGCTGCTGACGACCTCGTGCACGATGCCCGTCGCCGAGGGAATGACCGTCGACACGCAGTCCGACGTCGTGACCAAGGCCCAAGAAGGCATTCTCGAGTTCCTGCTGATCAACCACCCGCTCGATTGCCCGGTCTGCGACCGCGGTGGGGAATGTCCGCTCCAGGATCAGACGGTGGCCTATGGGCCGGGGGAGAGCCGCTTCGTCGAGGAGAAGCGCCACTACGAAAAGCCCATCGAGATCAGCGAGGTGGTGCTCCTCGATCGCGAGCGCTGCATCCTGTGCGCCCGCTGCACCCGTTTCTCCGATGAGATATCCGGTGATCCGTTGATCGAGTTCAAGGAGCGCGGTGGGAACACTCAGGTGCTCAACTTCCCCGACGAGCCATTCGCCTCCTATTTCAGCGGCAATACGGTGCAGATCTGCCCCGTGGGGGCGCTGACCGCGAAGCCGTATCGCTTCCGGGCCCGACCGTGGGATCTCGAGGCCGTGGAGAGTGTGTCGCTGGTCGACACCGTTCACTCGAAGGTGTCCGTGCAATCCAGCCAGAACGAGGTCGTGCGCATCAACGGCGTCGACAACGGTCCGACCAACCAAGGATGGCTCTCCGACAAGGACCGATTCATCTACGAGCACCTCCGTTCCCCCGAGCGGATCACGACCCCGCTCGTTCGGAACGCCGCCGGTGAGCTCGTCGAGGCCACCTGGGGCGAGGCGCTCGAGCTCACTGCGACGCGGCTCGGCACCTTCCCCGGCGGCGCGGTGGCCGGGCTCGGAGGGGCGCAAGGGACCAATGAGGAGGCGTTCGCCTTCGGCAAGTTCCTCCGCACGTGCATCGTCACGCCGCACGTCGACGCCCAGATGGGCGACGGTCTCGATCCGCAATTCCTGGTCGGCCTGTCCCCGCGGGCTGCGATCGACGATCTGGAGTCTGCCGCCACGATCCTGCTGTGGGCCGGCGACCTGAAGGAGGAGCTCCCGATTCTGTACCTGCGCGTTCGTCGCGCCGCCGCCGAACTGGGGGCGAGGCTCATCGTCGTGCACCCCCGCCGCACCGGGCTCGACGATGTCGCCGCCCACAAGGTCACGTATCGGCCGGGCGACGGAGCCGAGGTGCTGGAGCGGCTTGCTGCCGGTGCCGGCGAGCTCGCCGAAGTCCGCGCCGCGCTCGGCGCCGGCCCGGTGGTGGCCATCCTCGGCAGGACCGGTCTCGGCGAGAACCCGCTGCTTGCGGAGGCGGTGGCGGCGTTCGTCCGTGATCTCCCCGAGGCACGCCTGATGCCCGTCGTACGCCGCGCCAACACCTACGGCGCGCTGGATATGGGGCTGGCTCCCCGGCTCCTGCCGGGCAGGGTCTCGGCCGACGGCGCCGACGGGCGCGGCGCGCTGGAGGCGGCATGGGGTCCGCTGCCTGAAGCGCCGGGGCGCGACGCAACCGGCATTCTCGAAGGTCTCCGCGACGGCGAGCTGAAGGCGCTCGTCCTCTATGGAGCCGACCCGGTCGGCGACCATCCCGACCCGCACCTGGCGGCTGAGGCGCTCGAGGCCGCGGAGTTCGTCGTCGCGCTCGATCTCTTCCTCACCGATTCGACCCGGCGAGCGAACGTCGTGCTGCCCGTCGAGGGCTTTGCGGAGACCGAGGGCACGGTGACGAACCTCGAGGGCCGCGTCCAGAAGGTCAACCGGCTGCTGCCCGGACCCGGGCAGACCAGGCAGGCGTGGTCGGTGCTCGACGACCTGGCGACCCGTATGGGTGCGGAGCTGGGCGCGGCAACGGCCGAGAATCTGGCGAAGGAGATCGCAGCCGTTGCGCCGGCCTATCGCGGGGTCACCTGGGACACCCTCGACTGGGGCGGCGGCCGGGAGGGCATCGTGCTTCCCGGTCCGGACGGTGAACAGCCGCTCAGCTACGTGCCCGTCGCGACCGCGCCGGGGGGCGATATCGACGGCTTTGCGCTGCACCGCGGCCGCGTCCTCTACGACGATGGCGTCCGGGTGCGGATGACGACTGCACTGGCCGGGTTGCGGCCCGATCCGTTCGTGGCGATTCACCCGGACGATGCCGCGGCACTCGGTGTCGGCGAGAACGAGCGCCTGCGCGTCGGGGGACCGAACGGCACCGTCGAACTGCCCCTGCACCTCGACGCGACCCTGGCACCGGGGGCGGCGTACATCCCGGCCAACCTGGCGGCGGCGGCCATCGGGGCGCCTGCTTCGGTGACGCTGGAACCGGCACGAGGGGAGGCGTGATGTCGGCCGGGATGGAGCTGTTCATCGAGGCCGCGATCAAGGCGGTGGCCGTCTTCGCACTGCTCCTCACCGTGACGATCATCCTCGTCTGGATGGAGCGAAAGGTCGTCGCCGACATGCAGAACCGAGTCGGCCCCGACCGTGCCGGACCCTGGGGTGTGCTGCAGACCGTCGCCGACGGCGTGAAGCTGATCTTCAAGGAGAACGTGACGCCCCGCCGTGTCAAATTCGGGCTCTACATCGCTGCCCCCATCGCCGCGCTGGTACCGGCGCTGATGATCTTCATGGTGATCCCGATCGGGAAGCCGTTCACCCTCGGCGACCGCGTCATCGACCTCGCCGGCGCGGACCTGAACGTGGGGCTGCTCTACATCCTGGCGCTCAGCTCGCTGGCCGTGTACGCCGTCGTGCTCGCCGGGTGGTCGTCGGGTTCGAAGTACCCGCTCCTCGGGTCGGTCCGGGCTTCGGCGCAGATGATCTCCTACGAAGCGGCCATGGGCCTCGCCCTCGTGCCTGTCATCCTCTTCACCGGAACGACATCCATCAGCGGGATCGTGGATGCGCAGGCCGGCGAGTTCCTCGGGTTCCTCGGCGTGTGGAACGTGGTGCTGATCCCGTCGTTCGTCATCTTCTTCATCGCCGGGATCGCTGAAACCAACCGGCCGCCGTTCGATCTCGTCGAGGCGGAGTCGGAGATCGTCGGTGGCTACCACACCGAGTACAGCGGCTTCCGCTTCGCGCTGTTCTTCCTCGCCGAGTACATCAACATGTTCAACATCTCGGCGATCACCGTCACCCTCTTCTTCGGCGGCTGGCACGGGCCGTCGTTCGGGACGCCCGATTGGCTCAGCTGGATCTTCCCGATCGTGTGGTTCCTGGCCAAGACGTTCTTCTTCGTGTTCGCGTTCATCTGGATTCGGGCGTCGCTGCCGAGGATGCGCTACGACCAGCTCATGGCGTTCGGTTGGAAGCGCCTCATTCCGCTCAGCCTGGCCTGGATCGTGCTGTCCACGATCGCCGTCGGGGTGCGGAGGTTCGATTGGCCATGGGCATGAGAGGACGGAGCTGCTGATGGGTTGGTTCGCCGACATGCTCGGACCGTTCCGCGGGTTCGCGGTGACGCTGCGGCAGATGACGAAGCCGCGGGTCACCCAGTCCTACCCCAAGGTGAAGCGGGTGAAGCCGCAACGCTTCCATGGCCGCCACGTGCTCAACCGGTACCCGGACGGGATGGAGAAGTGCATCGGCTGCGAACTGTGCGCCGGCGTGTGCCCGGCCCGGTGCATCTACGTCCGCGGCGCCGACAACCCGGCGGACGAGCCGGTCAGCCCCGGCGAGCGTTACGGGTTC
>JBFFFX010000171.1:0-6082 GCA_041557775.1 Acidimicrobiia bacterium
AGCTCGGCCCTGACGAGCTGGCGCAGGTCCTGCGCCGTTTGAACGCAACCGCCCCCATCGGCGGCGACGATGTGATCGTCGGCGTCGGGACGGCCGACGACGCGGGTGTGTACCGCGTCCGCGACGATCTCCTGCTCGTGCAAACCGTCGACTTCTTCACTCCGATCGTCGACGATGCGCGGACCTGGGGCCGGATTGCCGCGGCCAACGCGCTCTCCGACGTGTATGCGATGGGTGGCACGCCGCTCACGGCGATGTCGATAGTCGGGTGGCCCAAGGACGAGCTCCCTGTAGAGATGCTCGGTGATGTGCTCGACGGCGGCTCGGAGATCCTCACCGAGGCCGGGTGCGTGCTGATCGGCGGGCACACGATCGATGACAAGGAGCCCAAGTACGGGCTTGCGGTGACGGGCACGGTGCATCCCGACGACCTCGTGACCAACGCGGCTGCCGCACCCGGCGATGTCCTCGTGCTCACGAAGGCGATCGGCACCGGCGTCGTCTCCACGGCCGTCAAGCGCGGCGATGCTCCCGAGGAGGTCGCCGCTGCATCGGTCGCCTCCATGACGACGCTGAACGCCGGAGCAGCACGGGCGATGCGCCGCATCGGCGTCAAAGCGGCGACCGACGTCACCGGCTATGGGCTGCTGGGCCATCTCGGTGAGATGATCCGCGCGTCGCGTGTGTCTGCCGTCGTCGAGGCCGACCGCGTGCCGCAGCTACCCGGTGTTGCCGACCTCGTGGCCTCCGGGGCCGTGCCCGGGGGTACCCGCCGCAACCTGGCTGCCGCGGCGCGATTCACCGACTTCGGCGTTCTCGACGAGACGCTGCAGGTCATCCTCGCCGACGCGCAGACTTCGGGGGGGCTGCTGATAGCGGTCGAGGCGCCGCTCGAGGCTGCGCTGCTGCAGGCACTCGACGAAGAGGCCATCCGCGGCGCCAGCATCGGCCGGGTCGTCGCGCGCAGCTTCGCCGACGGTCCTTCGGGAAGGATCACGGTGCGATGAGCTTCCTCGGCACCCTGGGGAGGTCGGTCGCAACGGCGTTCGGCGTGTGGGCGGCATGGCGCATCTTCGGCCCGGAGATGCCGCGCCGGCATCAAGCGACGCAAACGCGCCCACTTCGGGTTCCGGGTCGCACCGTGCTCGTGGGGGAGCGCGAGTTCTTCGTGCGGGAGACCGGACCGGCGGACGGCCCCGTGCTGGTGCTGATCCACGGCTGGAGCCTCGATGCCGAGATGACCTTCTTCCGGATCGTCCCGGACCTCGCCGATCGCTATCGCGTGGTGATGCCCGATCTGCGCAATCACGGCCACTCCGATTGGATTCGCGGAAAGTACGAGGTTGCGGAGCTCGCCGACGAAGTGGCAGGCGTGCTCGATGCGCTCGACGTCCGCGCCGCCACCGTCTTGGGCTACTCGCTCGGGGGCATGGTCGCCCAGGAGCTGGCTCGGCGGCATCCACACGTGGTCGGGCAGCTCGTGCTGGGCGGCACCGCGGCGCGGCCCGTCCCGGCCTTGCGCGGGCTTGCCCGCGTCGGCTTCTGGCTGGGCAGGGCGGCGGCGCGGATCAGCACCCGGGAAGGGGCGCTGATCACCACGACCGTGCTCCGCCGCACGGGTGCCCTGGAGCGGGACCACGAGAGGTGGATGTACGAGGCGTTGCTCCGCCGCGATGCCGACCTCTTCTACGAAGCAGGGTTTGCGGCGGTGCGCTTCGATTCCCGCGACTGGATCGGAAAGCTGAGTGTCCCGATCACCGTCGTGATTCCGAGCCGCGACATCCTGGTTCCGGCAGCGGCGCAGCGGGACCTGGCGCGCCGCATCCCAGGCGCCCGAGTCGTGGAACTCCCGGGCAGCGGCCATGAGGCCGTGTTGACCCGCAGCGAGGAGATCGTGAAGGTGCTGCACGAGGTCATGGCAGCGAGCTGAGGAAGCCGTCGATGCGGTCGAGGAGAGCCCGGGGCGCCTCGAGCACGACGTTGTGACCTGCATCGGCGATGATCGCCATCTCACCGTGCCCGGCGGTCGCCTGTGCGCGTGCCGCCGCCGCATACGCGTCATCTCGTGCGCCCGCGACCCACAGCACCGGAGCGCTGATGTGGTCGAGGTCGACGGCGGGGAGCGAGCCCTGACCCAGGCCCCGCAACGCTGCCGCGAGTCCGGCGGCGGAGTTCTCGTTGCGGCGCTCGCGGTCGACTGCTGCAACGATGGGATCGAGGCCGGTGGTGCCGACCAGCGGGTGCGCGGACCAGGCGTCGAGAAAGGCGGCGAGCCCCTCGGCCTCGAGGCGGGCGGCGCGTGCCTCGTCGACGACCCGCCGCGCCTTGCGCTCCGTCTCGTCGAGTCCGGGTGTCGCAGAGATGACCACGAGCGCGGCACACACATCTGGATGGTGGGCCGCGAGCTGCAGCGCGATGCGCCCACCCTGGGAGTAGCCGACGAGGATGACGGGTCCCTGCTCCACGGAGCTGAGGCCTTCGGCAAGTGCCGTCAAGGTCGTTTCCAGCGTCACCGGTGCGACCGTCGTTCTGCCATGACCGGGCAGATCGGGGGCGATGATCGGGCGGCCGGTCATCGCCGCCAGCTCGGTGAACATCCCTCCGTGGAGGGTGAACCCGTGCAGGCACACGAGCGGAGAGCCCACGCCGGGTGCGCGGCGCAGCGCGAGCTCTCCGGCCTCTGTCGGCACGACGCTGATGTCCACGGCCGGATTGAACCAGGTCGCCTCACCTCATGCCGAGCCCAAGGACGGGGCGGACCGGCTTGTTCTGCCGGTCGATCGGCGCTTGGGGAACGCAGTTCCCGGTTCCCGTTCAGGTCGGCGACGCACACCAGTCCGGAACGCTGCGGCGGATGGTGCGCATGACCCTCTCGGACGACGCCACCGAGTAGGTCGCCTTCCCGTCGTCGTTGTGGGTGATGTCCCAGTAGCCGGCAGGTCCGGCATCGAGGACCGTCGCCTCGTACACCCCGTGGCGTCCCCCGGGGTCGGTCCACACGCTGGACACCGTCCAGGTCGCGCGGCGGTGATCGTGCGCGATCAGCAAGCGATCCGCCCACAGCGGATCGACACCGCCGGCGACGAGGATGGCGATGGCCGCCTCCGGGTCGTGGGCGTGGTCGAGGGCGGCGTTGAGCGGTTCGGAGTCGATGGTCACCGAGCCGGCGAAGGGCTGGTGGGGCCGCCGCCCGACGTCGGTGATCTGGGCTACCAACAAGGGCAGCTGGATCGGATCGATGGCGCGCAGCTCGAACACGTTGCGCTCTGCCGGCCGGCCCCATACGGCATCGCCCGCTCGGGCCCAGATGGTCGACCGGTAGGGACGGTCGGCGGTGAGGCATTCGATGGAGACGACCAGCCGGGCATCGGTCATCGTGGCGACGACGGACGCGGCGTCGGAGGCAACCCGTCCCCGACGGGCCAGTCCGCGTCGCTCGAGCTCGCGCAGCGCCGCCGCCGGTGGCGGCGCGCCTCCCTCCTCGATCGTTGCGAGCAGCATGAGGGCCGGGATGAGCGGGCGGGGCAAGCGGAGGTGTCCACGGGTGTGCATGCGCCGAGCGTAACGATGCGAAACCCCGCGTGTCAACCGCTAGAAACTGTTAGATATCGTCATGCGCGTATCCTGCGTTGCCGGCGCCGGTTGTGCTCCGGGTCGGCGGTGAACGTGCGTCAGCGGCGTGCGGCCGGTGCCCGGTGCGCCGCCCGCGCCGCGAGCCAGGTCGTGATGGGCACGGCGGCGACGAGACCGATGCTGCCGACCAGGGTGCGCACGATCTCGACGGCGACCACCTCCGAGTTGGCGATGGTCCCCAGCGATTGCTCGGACAACACGAACAGGACCAGCAGCGGGAGAGCGGCGCCCGCATAGGCCAGCAGGAGCGTGTTGACGGTCGACGCGATGTGGTCGCGGTCAATCTGCAACGCCCTGCGGAACAGCATCACTCGGCCCTGATCTGGGTCGGCGGCTCGCAGTGCCCACACGGCCGATGCCTGCGTCACGGTCACGTCGTCGAGGGCTCCGGCGGTGCCGAGCACGATCCCGGCGAGCAGCAGGCCCGCGACGTCGACGCCCTCGAACAAGGTCAACAGCGTGCTCTCCTCGGAGGCGAAGCCGGAGAACCGGGCGAGCTCCACGACGGCGGCCGACAGCAACGCGGTCAGCGCCAGCGCCGCCACCATTCCCAGCAATGCCACGGTGGTCATGCGAGTGAACCCGTGGGCGAGGTACAGCGTCACGAAGGCGATCGCCGCGGCGCCGACGACGGCGACGAGAACCGGGCTCTTGCCGTCGAGGATCGCCGGGAGGATGAACAGCAGGAGTATGCCCAGGCTGGCAACGAGGCCACCGAGCGCGGCAACGCCCCGCCACCGACCGATCGCAATCACGGCTGCGGCGAAGATCAGCGCAGTGGCCAACAGGAGCGGGCGGCGTTGGAAGTCGCCGGAGAACTGGTACGCGATCTCCACGTCCGGAGGTGAGACGACCAGCGCCTCGGGGACCTCGGCGTCGGGGAAGAGCTCGACGAGAGCGGGATCGCCGAGCAATAGGCGGGCGGCGGGCTCTTGGTTGGTCGCCACATAGGTGATGACGGTTGGCGTGCCGTTCACCTCGACACGGAGCGAGAGGATCCGGCACTGCGCTGCCTCGTCGAATGGGCACGGACCGGTGTCGACACCCGTCACGACCCCGTTGGGGCTGCGGCGGGACAAGATGGCGACGTCTCCCTCCGTGAATTCGGGGTTCACGGTGCTCGGGGGGAAACTCTGGATGTAGCCGGCGCCCGCATCCGGACCGTCGCGGAGCTCGAAGGTGACGACGGTGCACATGAGGTCGCTCACACCCGCACACGGCGCCTCCTCGACCGAGACGATCTCGGCGGCGTAGAACTCGCTCGGTACCCCGAGGTAGTCCAGGCTCGCCTGGTCGCGGACGGCGCCGCTCGGCCAGAGGAGGAGCAGACCGCCGAGGGTGACGATGGCGATGCCCACCGCGATCCACGCAACCATGTCGAAACTTCGCCGCGGCTCGGGCTCGTGTTGTGGCGCGAACTCCTCCCAGCCGGAGAGCTCATCGTGGGTGAGGGGCGACTCCTCGGTCATCAGGGCCTCATCTTCTCACGGCACGACGCCGGTGCCGTATCATCGCGGATATGCACCCGACCGTAGCGATCCTCGGAGCCGGCTCGATGGGGGAGATCCTCGCCGAGGGGCTGCTTCGCGCCGGCTGGAGCCCCGAGGAGCTGATCATGGCGGCTCGCCGGCGGGAACGCGCCGAGGAGGCGGAGCGACACACCGGCGTACGCGTGCTCCTCGATGCGGGAGAGGCCGCGGCGGATCGCGACGTCGTGGTGATCGCCGTCAAGCCGAAGGACGTCGCCACGTTGATCGGCCAGATCCGTGACGTGGTCACGGAACGGCAGCTCGTCATCTCCCTGGCGGCAGGTGTGCCGCTGGCCGTGTTCGAGGACGCCTTGCCGGGAGTGGGGGTGGTGCGCAGCATGCCGAACACCCCCGCCGCCGTCGACGAGGGGATGACGGCGTACTGCGGGGGCTCCCAGGTCGGCGAGGAGGGTCTGGAGCTTGCGGCCACCGTGCTGTCGGCGGTTGGCGACACGATCAACCTCTCCGAGGATCTGCTGGATGCGGTCACCGCCGTGTCGGGCACCGGGCCCGCCTATGTGTTCCTCCTGGCGGAGGCGCTCACGGAAGCGGCGATTCGTGAAGGCCTTCCGCACCACGCTGCGGAGCGCCTGGTCGACCAGACGCTGCGCGGTGCCGGGATCTTGCTCGCCGGTTCCGAGAAGAGCGCCTTTCGGCTGCGGGCCGAGGTCACGTCGCCCGGGGGGACGACGGCGGCGGCGATGCACACGCTCGAAGACGGCGGGTTTCGGGCGCTGATGGAAGATGCCGTGCGCGCCGCCGCGGCCCGATCCCGCGAGCTGGGTGCACACGCCACCGCGACGTCGGAGTCGTAACGCTTGGTTTCGACCATCGGGAAGTCCGTTCTCGCGGTGACCAACCTGGCTCCGGTGCGTGCGTTGTTCACTCGCACGGGCCCGGGGAGACGGCTGTCGACTCGG
>JBFFFX010000172.1:0-6079 GCA_041557775.1 Acidimicrobiia bacterium
GAGGCCAGCACCGCGGCCAGCCGCGCCCCGAACGGCCGTGCCCGCTCCAGCCCGGCTGCGGCCAGGCCCAGCGCCACCGCGGTCAGCGCCACGGCCACGGGACGCACGGCCGCTCCCGGGGCCGGGGCGGCCCACACGGTAAACCACATCCGTCCGTTTCGATCCGCGGATCGCACCGCGATGGGGCGGAGGCCACGATCGGGCACACACCACGGTCAGCTCTCCAGTCGCGCCCGGCGCCATTGCAGATAGGCATCCATCAGCGGCTCGATGTCTCCGTCGAGCACGCCCTGCACGTTGCCGATCTCGATCTGGGTGCGCAGGTCCTTCACCATCTGGTAGGGCTGGAGCACGTAGGAACGGATCTGCCGGCCCCACCCGGCCTCCGTCTGTTCGCCCCGGATCGCATCGATCTCGCGCTGCTGCTCGGCGCGGGCATGCTCGGCGAGTCGTGATGCGAGGAGCGCCATCGCCCGGTTCTTGTTCTGCAGCTGCGACCGCTCGTTCTGACACGCCACCACGACCCCGGTCGGCAGATGCGTGATCCGAACCGCCGAGTCCGAGGTGTTCACGTGCTGGCCGCCGGCGCCTTGCGACCTGTAGGTGTCGATCCGGAGGTCCTCGTCGTTGATCTCGACGTCGCCGACTTCGACCTCGGGGATCACGTCGACCCCTGCAAAGGACGTGTGCCGTCGCGCCGCGGCGTCGAACGGGCTGATCCGCACCAGGCGGTGCACGCCCCGTTCGCTCTCGAACATCGCGTAGGCGTGCTCGCCGTGGACGGTCATCGTTGCCGACTTGATGCCGGCTTCTTCACCTGGGGACACCTCGTCGACCTCAAAGGTGAAGTTGGACCGCTCGAGATAGCGGATGTACATGCGCAGCATCATCTCGGCCCAGTCGTGCGCATCGACCCCGCCTGCGCCGGCATGGATGCTGACGATCGCGGGGCGATCGTCGTACTCGCCGAAGAACAGCGTCTCCCGCTCCAGATCTGACAGCAACTGCTCGGCCTCCTCGAGCTCGGAGGCCACCTCCGCCGATGCCGAGGCATCCTCCTCCTCATCGGCCAGATCGAGCAATACCTCTGCATCCTCCAGGCTCCGTTCGAGCGCGCGCACGCGGCCGATCGTCGCTTCGAATCGGGAAAGCCGCCTGGTGATCTCGAGGGCGCGATCCTGGTCGTCCCAGAGATCGGGCGCCGAGGCGGCCGTCTTCAGCTCTTCGAGCTCTGCAACCTTGCCGTCGATGTCAAAGGAACCTCCTGGCGTCGTCGAGACGAGCCTGGAGTTCCTTGAGCAGGGCGCGGGGGTCGATGTGATCGTTCATGGTTCCTTGGGTCTCGGGGATGCTAGGCAAACGAACGGGAGGAAAGCTGGTGTGGAGCGGGATACCGATCCCCGGGGCACCGGTCCGTGATCCTGACGCTCATCCCGCCAGCGGCTCGGCTCCCGGTTTGCCGTGACACTGCTTGTACTTCTTCCCCGAGCCACAGGGACACGGGGCATTGCGACCAACCTTCTGGCCCTTCCGGACTGTACGGGGCTTGGCGGTGGCGTTTGGGGCGTTGGTCTGGATCGCCCGGGGCCGCGGCGCATCCTCCTTGCGCACGACCTCGACGTGATACAGGTAGCGAAGGGAGTCGGCCTTCGTGGTATCGACCAAGGACTCGAACAGCGCGAAGCCTTCCCGCTGGTATTCCGTGAGCGGATCCCGCTGCCCCATCGCCCGCAGGCCGATCCCGGCGCGGAGGTAGTCCATCACTGCGAGGTGGTCGCGCCATTTGTTGTCGATGATCGACAGAACGACCTGACGCTCGAGCTGACGGATGACGTCCAGCCCCAGCTCCGCCTCACGCTTCTCATACGCCTTCTCGGCCTCCTGCTGGTAGGCCGAGATGACCTCCTCCTCGTCCAGGTCGTCGGGGTGGTCGAATGCGCCGCGGGCCAGCTCGGTGTCGTAGAGCTGGGTGATACGGGCGGTGAATTCGTCCCAATCCCAGTCGACGGGATCGAGGCCGCCGGTCATCGCCGTCACCTCGGCCTCGATGACCTCTTCTCGCCATCCGGCGAGCAATCCGGCCGCGTCCTCGCCGTCGAGCACCAGATTCCGCCAGCGGTAGATGATCTCCCGCTGGGTGTTCATCACCTCGTCGTACTTCAACACGTTCTTGCGGATCTCGAAGTTCTGCGCCTCGACCTGGTTCTGCGCCCGCTCGATCGCCTTGGTGACCATGTTGTGCTCGATCGGCACGTCCTCGGGAATCTTGAGCCGCTGCATGATCGAGGCGACCCGCTCGTGGGCGAAGCGACGCATCAGGTCGTCACCGAGCGAGAGGTAGAAGCGGGACTCCCCGGGATCGCCCTGGCGCCCGGACCGGCCACGGAGCTGGTTGTCGATCCGCCGCGACTCGTGGCGGCTGGTTCCGAGAACGTAGAGACCGCCCAGTTCGAGGATCTTCTCGCGCTCCACGTCGGTTTCCGCCTTGTTGCGCAGCACCGCATCGCGCAACGCTTCGTCGTAGCCGTCTTCTCCCGGCTCGAGACCCTGCCGCCGCATCTCGCTCTTCGCCAGCTCCTCGGGGTTGCCGCCGAGCATGATGTCGACGCCTCGGCCTGCCATGTTGGTGGCGACCGTGACGGAGCCGAACTTCCCGGCCTGGGCGATGATGTGCGCCTCGCGCTCGTGCTGCTTGGCGTTCAGCACCTCGTGCTTGATCCCCCGCTTGGTGAGATACGACGACAGCTGCTCGGACTTCTCGATCGACACCGTGCCGACGAGCACCGGCTGCCCCGCCTGATTGCGCTCCACGATGTCGGCGACGAGGGCGTTGAACTTGGCGTCCTCGCTCATGTACACGAGATCCGGCTGGTCCGCGCGGGCGATCGGCCGGTTCGTGGGGATCTCCAGGACCTCGAGATCGTAGATCTCCTTGAACTCGCCGGCCTCGGTCAAGGCCGTTCCGGTCATGCCGGCGAGTTTGTCGTACATCCGGAAGTAGTTCTGGAGCGTGATCGTTGCGAGCGTCTGGTTCTCCTCTTTGATCTTCACGCCCTCTTTGGCCTCGATGGCCTGGTGCAGACCCTCGGAGTAGCGGCGGCCGTCGAGGACGCGGCCGGTGAACTCGTCGACGATCTTCACCTCACCGTTCTTGATGAGGTACTCGACGTCCCGCTCGTACAGCTCCTTGGCCTTCAGGGCGATGTCGAGGTGATGGATCAGGTCGACGTTGGCGAAGTCGTACATGTTCTCCACGCCGAGGATCTCCTCGACGCGATGCACGCCCGCCTCGGTGGTGATCACCTGGCGCTTCTTCTCGTCGACCTCGTAGTGGTCGTCGCGACGAAGGCGGGAGGCGATTCGGGCGAAGTCGCGGTAGTACTTGGCGGTCTCGCCGACACGGCCCGAGATGATGAGGGGGGTCCGCGCCTCGTCGATCAGGATCGAGTCGACCTCGTCGATGATGGCGTAGGCGTGGCCTCGCTGGACGCGACCTTCGGGCCGCATGGCCATGTTGTCCCGGAGATAGTCGAAGCCGAACTCGTTGTTGGTGCCGTAGGTGATGTCGGCGGCATAGGCCGGACGGCGCTCCTCCGGCTTCATGTCGGCTTGGATCAAACCAACGGTGAGACCGAGAAACCGGTGGATGGCGCCCATCCAGTCGGCGTCGCGACTCGCCAGGTAGTCGTTGACCGTGACGACGTGGACCCCGTCGCCCGAGAGCGCGTTGAGGTAGGACGGCATCGTCGACACGAGCGTCTTGCCCTCACCGGTGCGCATCTCGGCGATCATCCGGCGGTGCATCGCCCCTGCGCCGATGATCTGCACGTCGTAGTGGCGCTGGCCGAGCGTTCGCTTGGCGGCTTCGCGGACGACCGCGAACGCTTCACACTCGATGTCGTCGAGCGTTTCGCCGTCGACAAGCCGGCGTCGGAACTCAACGGTCTTGCCGGCCAGCTCGGTGTCGCTCAACTGCTCGATATCGGATTCGAGTCCGTTGACGCAGTCGACGAGCTGCTCGAGTTCCTTCAGCCGCTTGCCCTCGCCGATGCGGAGGACCTTGCTGAAGATGGACATTGCGGCCTCATGATAGGGAGCGCCGGAGCCTGCGGGAACCAACCTGCCCGGGCACCGGCACGCCGGCTCGCCGTTGCGTCAAGGAGCCGTACGTGAGTGTGCGACGCCGCTCGACCGGGCGACCCCGTACTCCGCTGAAGAGGCAGCCGCTACGCGGGCTCGATCAGGCCCAGTGCGCCGTCCTTGCGGTAGTACAGGACGCAGTGCTTGCCGCTGTCCGCGTCGAGGAAGAAGAAGAAGTCGTGACCGATCATGTCCATCTGCAGCACGGCCTCTTCCACCGACATCGGCCGCATCTCGAAGCGCTTGGTGCGCACGATCTCGCTGGAGTGCTCTTCCGCGGACTCGGGCGGGGCGGCCAAGCCGGCGTCGCGGGCCGCCAGCGAGCGAGACCGTTGGATGAGCCGCTCCTTGAGGCGCCGCAGCTGCCGTTCGAACTTGTCGACGGCGATATCCAGCGCGGCCCGGTCGTCGGCGGCCGCGGCCTCGACGCGCACGGTCTGGCCTTTCGTATGGGTCGTGATCTCGACGGAGAATCGCCCGTCTGAACGGCGGGGGTTGGTGCGTTCGACGAATTCCACGTCTGCAGTGCCGCCGCCATCGAGGATGCGGCCGGCATGGCGCACCTTCTCGTCGGCGAGACGGCGCGTCGCATCGTCTACCTGCATGTTCTTCCCATGCACACGAACGTCCACCGAGGAGCTCCTTTCGTCAGCCGTCGATTCCTGAGAGCGGATGCGGTTTCGAGCCCGGACGCAAAGACCAGGGTGCGCCGGCACCAGAACGGGAGGACGGCGTCGGTGACTCGAACACCGTTTGGTTTGGCCACAGCTCGGCCACGCCACCTCCAGCAACCGGGGATCGCCCACTCGATCCCCCACTGGCAGGCACTCTACTCGGCGCCGTGGCGACCAGAGCGAGCGAGATTCCCGGCCCGAGTGCCTCGGCCGCCGCGGCCAGCGTCGCACCGGAGGTCGCGACGTCGTCGACGAGCAGCCACCCCGGCCGTCCCGCGACCGGAGCGGTGAACCGCGCCCGCGACCGACGCTCGTCGCCACGCGCGGCATGACGGGGCCACCACCATGCGCTGCGCTGCGCCGGCACGACGGGGAGGCCGCACCGCTTCCCGATGGCGCGTGCCAGCACACCTGCCGGATCGACGCCGTGACGCCAGCGGCGCACCACGGCGCGCGGGACGGGCACGAGCGCCGTCGCCGTCTCGGGTACCCGTTCGGCCATCGCCGAGGCCAGCACCCCGGCTGCCTCCATGATCCCCGCGTATTTGAGCGAGTGGACCAGCCGGCGCGCGGCGCCGCGATGACGGAACGCCGGAGATACCAGCAGCCCGGCGGGCGTCCTAAAGGCCGTCGCCGCCTGCAGCGTCTGATCACACGGCGGACAGAGTGGGCCGGTGCCGACGGCTCCACAAGCCGCACATGCGTACATGGCGGCACTGTGCCATGGGTCCGTGACACGGTCCAGAGCCATCCGGCAGCAGATTCGGGACCTGTTCCGAGATTGTTCACGGCCCGTTCCGGTTGTCGAAAGATCGGTGCCGGACACTGGTCGAGTCAACGAGACAGGAGGACCCATGTCCATCGCTTGGAAGAGAACCGGCGTCGTGGCGCTGGCGGCCGTGCTGGCCGCCGCGTTCCTCGTCGGACTCACGACCCGCGCCGATGCGGCTCCACGAGACGCATCGGTCACCTACCTGGTCACGGTCGAGAATCTCACCCAGACCCAGCTCCTCACGCCGGCCGTCGTCGCCACCCACGACAGGGGCACAGCGGTGTTCGAATCGGGCAGCCCCGCCTCGAACGGCGTGCAGCAGCTCGCCGAGAACGGCGGTGTGCCGGTGCTGGTGCAGGAGCTCGCCGCCGCCGGTGTGGCCGACGTGCAGGTCGCGGGCGCAGCGCCGATCGCGCCCGGCGATTCCGCCGGCGTGCTCGTCTCCGGCGCCCCGGGAGCCGTGCGCCTCTCGGTTGCGGCCATGCTCATCTGC
>JBFFFX010000173.1:0-6068 GCA_041557775.1 Acidimicrobiia bacterium
CCCGGGCGCCCTTGGTGCCCAGCGGTGGTCGCTTCTTGGGCCCGCGCCGACGAGCGGGCGGCGCATCTCCCGCAGCCGCCGCCGCGCTCGCGAGCACCGCGAACTCCGCGGCGATGCAGTCGGCGAGCACCTGCACGTCGGGCACGACGTCCCAATCGGCGTTGAACCCCCAGTGCAGCGTCCCGGCATAGCTGAACAGGGCGACCCCGGCACCGTGGCCCTCCCACAGCGGCACCAGCGGGTACGTCGCCAGGAGGCGCGAGCCCAAGAGGTACAACGGGAACTGCGGGCCGGGTACGTTGGTCACCGTCATGTTGAAGGGCCGCGCCCCTGCGGCGAGCCGGCTCGCCAGCGACACCAGCGTCAGCGGCGCCCCGGCGCTGAGTCGGACGAGCGTGGCGGCGCCCAGCGCCTGGTCCGTGCGCTTGAGCCGATCGGTCTCGGCGCGCACCGCCGCGAGCCGGGCCACGGGATCGGCCTCGCCGACCGGGAGCGTCACCAGCCACATCGCGACCTGGTTGCCGAGCGTGCCTCGCTGATCCGCCGCGCGCACCGACACCGGCGCCATCACCCGGAAGCTGAGGTCGCCGAGCTCCATGCCGTGCGCCTCGAAGTACCGCCGCACCCCACCGGCGACGGTGGCGAGCACGACGTCGTTGACCGAGCCGCCCAGAGCGTTCTTGACCGCCTTGACGTCGTCGAGCGGCGTGGCCAAGGTCCAGAACCGGCGGTTGGGACCGACCTTGCCGTTCAGCGGAGTATCGCTCGCCGCCGACAGCCAGCCGGACGACAGCGAGTAGCCCATCGCCCGCAACCGGCGCAGCCCGCCGGCGGCGATGGTCTGTGCGTCCTCGGCCATGCGCCGCACGCTGCGTAGCGCACCGACCACGGCCCCCGTGCGGCGAGCCGTCTCCCTGATGAGCAACTCGGCGCCGCTCGGCGTCGGCCGGGCGACGAAGGGGGGCGCCTCGTCGATCGTCTCCGTCGGTGTCAGATTGAGAAGCACCGTCATGAGATCGACGCCGGAGATGCCGTCGATCATGGAGTGATGGGTCTTGGTGATCAGCGCAAAGCGGTCGTCCGCCAGACCCTCGACGATCCACACCTCCCACAGCGGCTTCGCACGGTCGAGCTGCTGCGAAGCGAGCCGGCCCATCAACGCCAAGAGCTCCTCATGCCCTCCCGGCTGCGGCAAGCTGGTGTGGCGCACGTGGTAGTCGAGGTTGAAGTGCTCGTCGTCGACCCAGACCGGTGCCTGCTCGAACGGGACATAGGCGAGGCGCTGCCGGTAGCGCGGCATGAGGTGGAGCCGAGAGCCGATGAACCGCCGGATCCGCTCGCTGTCGATCCCACCTTGCTCGGTGCGCAGCGGATCCGCCTCGAACACGATGAGCGCGGCGACGTGCATGTGCGTCGTGCGCGTCTCCAGCGCGAGAAACGACGTGTCGAGATGCGAGAGACGTTCGTAGTCGCCGGGCACCGAGATCCTCTTTCCTCAACGCCCGAGCCTAGGCCGGGCCGAAACGGTGAACCAGATCCCGAGCTGCAACGCTCACGCCCGCGACGGCGCATCCCAGTCGGGCACCGCGCCGGCATCCGGCTCCCCCAGTCCCGCGATCGCGGCCCGGAGGTCCTCGGGCGGGCTGCTCGTCACCTCGATGGAGCGCCCGTCGACCGGGTGGGCGAACGCGAGGCGCGCGGCATGCAGCCACTGCCGGCCGGCGTCGGCACGGTGGCGCCCGCGGCGACCCCCGTACATCCGATCGCCCACGACGGGATGCCCGATGGATGCGAGGTGCACGCGGATCTGGTGAGTGCGCCCGGTTTCGAGTTGGACGTCGAGCAGCGTGGCGTCGGACCACGCCGCCAGACGCCGGAAGTGGGTGCGCGCCGGTCGGCCGTCCCGGACCAGCGCCATGCGCGTCGGGTGATGCGGGTCCCGACCGATCGGCGCATCGACGGTCCCACGGCCGCCGTCGGGTGTTCCTTCGACGAGCGCGAGGTAACTCCGCTCGATCCGGCGCAGCCGCAGCTCCTCCTGAAGACGGTCGAACGCACTCACGGAGCGAGCGACCACGAGAAGCCCGGACGTATCCCGATCGAGACGGTGGACGAGTCCCCAGCGATGCTGCTCCAAGCCGGCGAGGTCGGGGAAGCGATGCACGAGACCCGCAACCAGTGTCGGCTCGGTCGTGCCGGCACCGGGATGCACTACCAGCCCGGCCGGCTTGGCGACGACGATCACCGCTTCGTCTTCGAACACCACACCGAACGCGACCGCCGCCGGTACCAGCGCAGGCTGGGGCTCCGGCAGCGTTGCCGTCAACACCGTGCCGGCGGTGAGCCGTTGGGCGGGCGTGAGCGTCCGGCCGGCGTCGTGCACGTCGCCGGTCTCGACGAGGCGGCGTGCCACGGCGCGGGTCACGTCGAAGATCACCGCGACGGCGCGGTCGGCGCGCACTCCGTCGAGGTCCGCAGGCACCACAGCCGTGACCGCGGCGGAGCTCATGACCGTTCGTAGAGGTAGGCCGAGAGGACGAGCAGCGCTGCACCGATCGTGATCGCCGCATCGGCGACGTTGAAGTTCGGGATCCACCACCACTCGATGAAGTCCACCACCGCTCCGTCCAGGACGCCGTCGCCGCGGGCGAACCTATCGATGAGGTTGCCCACCGCACCTCCGAGCACGAGGGCGAGCGCCCACGCTTCCGCGGGCCGAGGATTGCGGCGCAGCATGATCACCAGCCAGAGCGCCACGCCTATGGCGAGCACACCGATCAGGGACCCAGCACCCTGGAAGCTCGAGAACGCGGCCCCGGTGTTCCGGGTGAGGCGGAACGCCAGGAAGCCGTCGATGAGCGTGATCGTCTTGCCGCGCAGGGCCTCCACAGCCCACGTCTTCGTGACCTGGTCGAGGATCACGACGATCGCGGCAACGACGAACGTCGACCGCGAACGGCTCAGACTCGGTGCGCCCACTCGACCAAAGTCGTCGCGTAGGGCAGAGCCTCGAGGCGAGTGACCGGGATGGGCTTGCCGGTCACCTCGCAGACGCCGTAGAGACCGTGCTCCATCCGATCGAGGGCGTGCATGACCTTGGCCAGCAGCGTTTCTGCGTTCTGCTGCTTGGACAGCTCCATCTCCATCTCGAGCGCCAGCGCTCCGCCATCGGCACTCTCCGGATCGGCGGCGTGCTCCGCGCTCGTCTCGGCGAGGCGGCTCAGCTCTCGCTGGCGCTCGAACTCGGCGATGATCGCCTCGAGCCGCCCCTGCTCCTCGTCGAGCTTCGCCCGCAGGCGCCTCAAAGTGGAATCCGCCAACTGGCGGGCCATGTGTCCTCCTTTGCGGGGCGGGACGATACCACCCCGAGGGCGGCGGGACCTTCAGAGCCCGAGGGCGGCTCGAACATCGGCCTCCGTGATGCCCTTCAACAGGAATCGCTTGCGTCGCGACGTTGCTCCGGCGACGAGCTCCACGGCGGTTCCGCACCGGTCGGCGAGCAAGTCGGCGACGGCCGCGTTGGCCCTTCCTCGCTCCGGAGGCGCGGCGACGCGCACTCGAATTGCGTCGCCGTGCGGGCCGACGATCTCGCTGCGACGGGCACCGGGGACGACCCAGACGACCACCTCGACACCATCGTCCCGGGGGATCACCGCGATCGTCATGAGCGCTCATGGTACGGCGGAAGGACGGTGCATCCGGAGCCTCGGCGGGCGCGGCACGGGCCGAAGGGCAACCGGTGTAGCATCGCGCCGGACAGCGTCGATGGGGACGCGCCTCCAGGAGCACCGGAGCGAAGCGAGCCGGTGGCGGTGGAAGACCGGCATCCGGTCCCGGAGGACATCACCCCGGAGCTGCGGGAAGAACCCGCGTGTTGCGGGTGTAGACCCCGCCGTTCTCCCCACGCACGGGGCAATGAAGAGGCCGGGACTCGTCCCGGCAATCCGGGTGGTACCGCGGGTCCTCTCGTCCCGGTCACGCAAGAGGCTGATCAGGAGGAACGAGGCGATGAGCTACGAGAAGCCACCCCGAGCGGCTTTCACACGCGTGCCGCCGCAGATCGACCTCCCGGCGCTGGACGCCCGCATCCTCCGTTTCTGGGACGAAACGGATGCGTTCGTCAAACAGGTCGAGCAGCGTTCTCCAGACTCCGAGTACACGTTCTACGACGGCCCGCCGTTCGCCACGGGAACCCCGCACTATGGGCACCTGCTGCAGGCGGTGGTCAAGGACGTCGTGCCCCGCTACTGGGCGATGCACGGCCACCGCGTCGAGCGCCGGTTCGGATGGGACACCCACGGCCTCCCGGTGGAGATGGTCGTTGAGAAGGAGCTCGGTGTCTCCGGCCCCCGCCAGGTCGCCGACTACGGCATCGACCGCTACAACGAGGCGTGCCGCCTCAAGGTCGACACCACGACGGCCCGCGGCGGCGAGTGGGAGACCATCACCCGGCGCATCGGCCGGTGGATCGATTTCGAAGACGACTACAAGACCATGGACGTCGAGTTCATGGAGAGCGTCGGGTGGGTCTTCAAGCAGCTCTGGGACAAGGACTTGGTCTACGAGGACTTCAAGGTACTCCCCTACTCGTGGGGTGCGGTGACGCCCCTCTCCAATTTCGAGGTCAACCTGGGCGGCTATCGCGACGTGGAGGACCCGTCGATCACGGTCCGGCTGCCGATCGTCGCACCCGCCGGGCCGCTCGAGTCCGGTGATCAGCTGCTCATCTGGACGACGACGCCGTGGACGCTGCCGTCCAACCTCGCCGTAGCCGTCGGTGAAGGGCTCGACTACTCGGCCGTCGTCGAGGACGGGACCCGCTTCTGGGTGGCCGCCGAGCTCGTCGACGCGGTCTGGCCGGACGGTGCCGAGGTCGTCGCCACGGCACCCGGCCGCGATCTGCTCGGCGCCGAATACGAACCACCGTTCGACTACTTCGGTCACGAGCGCGCCCGCGGGGCCTTCCGGGTCATCGCCTCCGACGACGTCACGACCGAGGAGGGCACCGGACTCGTGCACATGGCGCCCGCCTACGGCGAAGCCGACTTCTACTCGCTTCAGGCCGCCGGACTGGACGTGCTCGTCGACCCGGTGGACTTCGAGGGAAACTTCACCGACGAGGTCACCGACGTCGCCGGCATGAACATCAAGGACGCCGATGCGCGGCTCGTCGAGCTGCTCGACGAGCGCGGCGTGCTCTACCGGAACGAGCGCACCGTCCACTCGTACCCGTTCTGCTGGCGCACCGACACGCCGCTCATCTACAAGGCGATCCCGACGTGGTTCGTGGCCGTCGAGAAGTTCCGCGCCCGCATGGCAGAGCTGAACGAGCGGATCCGCTGGGTGCCTGAGGCCGTCGGCGCGAAACGCTTCGGCAACTGGCTCTCCGACGCCCGCGACTGGGCCATCAGCCGCAACCGCTATTGGGGTTCGTGCATCCCGGTGTGGAAGTGCGACGGGTGCGACGAGCAGGTGTGCCTCGGGTCGCGGGAAGAGCTGCACGAGCGGTCCGGGGTCTGGCTCGACGACCTCCACAAGCACGTCGTCGACCCGGTCACCTTCCCCTGCGCGTCCTGCGACGGCACGATGCACCGCGTGCCGGAAGTCCTCGACTGCTGGTTCGAGTCGGGATCGATGCCCTACGGCCAGATCCACTACCCGTTCGAGAACCAGGAGCGCTTCGCACGCCGCTACCCCGCCGACTTCATCGCAGAGGGCCTGGATCAGACCCGCGGGTGGTTCTACACGTTGGTGGTGCTGGGCACCTCCATCTTCGACGAGATCCCGTTCGAGAACTGCGTCGTCACCGGACTCATCCTCGCCGAGGATGGCCGCAAGATGTCGAAGTCGCTCCAGAACTACCCCGACCCGGGTGAGGTGCTCGACGAGTTCGGCGCCGATGCGCTGCGGGCCTACCTCATCGACTCACCGGTGGTTCGGGCAGAGACGCTGCGCTTCTCCGGGGAGGGAGTGCGCAGCTACGTCCGCACCGTGCTGCTGCCGTTTTGGAATGCGTACTCGTTCTTCACGACCTATGCCGAGGCCGACGGCATCACCGCCGGCCTCAG
>JBFFFX010000174.1:0-6062 GCA_041557775.1 Acidimicrobiia bacterium
CCCGACGGCCACGAGTACCGCGGCGCCCGGGGCACCCGCTTCTGGATCAACCCGGGGTCGACGCTGTTCAAGCGCTCTCCGGAGTGGGTGATGGCCGCCGATCTCGTCGAGACCACACGGTTGTGGGCCCGCGACGTCGCACCGGTGCAGATCGAGTGGATCGAGCGGATCGGGGCGCACATGATCAAGCGCACCCACAGCGAGCCGTGGTGGGACGCCGCCCAGGGCGCCGCCGTCGCCAAGGAGTCGGTGACGATCTACGGCCTGCCCCTCGCCACCGATCGCACCGTCCAGTACGCCCGGTTTGACCCGGCCGTCGCAAGGGAGATGTTCATCCGCCACGCCCTCGTCGCCGACGAGTGGGAGACCCCTCACGCGTTCGCCGAGCGCAACCGGGCGGCATACGACGCGGTCCTCGACATCGAGGCGCGAGAGCGGCGCAGCGACCTGCTGGTTCGAGATGATGCCGTCTTCGCCATCTTCGACGCCCGCATTCCCGCCGATGTCACGACGGTGCGTCATTTCGACCGGTGGTGGCGCGACGTCAAGGAGAAGCAACCTCATCTGCTCGACCTCACTTTCGACGACCTCATCGACCCCGATGCCGCACCACCGGACGAGGACGCGTTTCCGGCCGTATGGTCCTACGGCGATCTCGAGTTGCCGCTGGAGTACGAGTTCGATCCGGACAGCCCGGCCGACGGTCTCGTCGTGGATGTGCCGCTGGCCGGTCTCGACCGCATCGACCCCTCCGTCTTCGCCTGGAACGTGCCGGGCCGGCGGACCGAGCTGTTCGAGACGCTCATCCGGGCGCTGCCGAAGGCGCTGCGCAAGCAGTTCGTCCCGATCCCCGAGACCGTCGCCTTGTTGGAGGCGCGGCTGGGACCGACCGCCGGGCACGTCGGCGAGGCCGTGCGCCGTCTCCTCAACGAGATCGGGACGACGCCGGTACCGCCCGACGCGATGCAGCTCGATGCGCTCCCGGATCATCTGCGGCCCACGTTCCGCGTCGTCGGCGACGACGGGGAACCGGTGGCGGAGGGCCGCGACCTGGGTGCGCTCAAGAGCGAGCTGGTCGACGCGGCGCGGGCCACGCTCGATGCCACGAGCCACGAGATCGAGCGCACCGGCCTCACGGAGTGGAGCATCGGCGAGCTGCCCCGGGTCGTGCACGTGGGCGGCCCGACACCGGCGTACCCGGCGCTCGTCGACGAGGGCGACTCGGTGGCCGTCCGCCTCCTCGCCACCCCGGGCGAACAGGCGGAGGCCATGTGGGACGGCACCGTGCGGCTGCTGTTGCTGAGCCTGCCGTCACCCCACGGGCTCGTCGCACCGTTGCTCGACCGGGAGGCCAAGCTGACGCTGCGGTCCGGACCCCACGCGAGCTCGGAGGAGTGGGTGGAGGACTGCCTGGCCGGCGCGGTGCGGGCCGTCGTCGCCGATGCGGGCGGTCCGGTGTGGGACGCGGTCGCTTTTGATCGGCTCCGTGACCGGGTGCGCGACGAGCTGGCCGCCCGTGTCCGCGAGGTCGCGTCGACGGCACTCGAGATCGCCGAACGTCACGTGTCCGTGCAGCAGCGGCTGGCAGGGCGGTGGGACGAGCTGGCCGGCGCCGCGCTCGACGACGTCGCCGCACAGCTCGATCAGTTGATCTACCCCGGTTTCATCACCACGGTGGGGGCCGACCGCCTGCCCGACGTGCTCCGCTACCTCCAAGCCGTCGAGCGCCGGCTCGAGCGGCTCACCGAGGACCCCGATCGCGACGAGGAGCTGATGCTCCGGGTGCAGCGTCTCGAGGCTGAGCTGGACCGGCTCTTCGAGCTGCTCCCGGCCACGCCGGCACTCCACGACGTGGCGTGGATGCTTCAGGAGCTGCGGGTCAGCTTCTTCGCCCAATCGCTCGGCACCCGCGGCAAGGTCAGCGAGAAGCGGATCGCTCAGCGCCTCGACGAGATCGCTCTCGGCGGGGAGTAGCGCGCCCCTCAGCGGGGCTTCGCGGCGATGCGGCGACACTTGCCGTCGGTCCTTGCCCAACGCCGGGATCCGCGGATCGTCCCAGAATCCGGGGGATCGGATGTAGCCGGGGTCCTTCATGATGTTGGAGATCCGCAGCGCCGCGAACGGGATCCCGCTCCATCGGGTGAGCAGCTCCGCCATGGCCTCGCCGGCCGGCTTCGACAGCGCGTGGTGCGATTCGGCGAGGAGGGGGTGCTTCTCGTCGATGGGGGCGTACCGCGGCTGCTCCCGATCGAGCGGCAGCCCGGCCACCTTCTCCAACGAAGCCCACACCACGCGCTCCATGCCCAGCCGCACGGCGGCGAGATGCACCACGGCATCGGCGCCGTCCAGCGCCTCGCGTGTGTGGCCGATGTCCGCGAGATCGGCGGTCAGCGTGGGCTGGTCGCGGGGGGAGACATGGCGATATCGACGTCGACCGCGTTATCGCCGGCGGTCCCCCAGGTCGCGAGCGACGGCTCGCTTTGCCTTGCCGGTGCCGCCCGTTACGGCGACGCGCGTCATGCCGGCGCGCCGGGCGTCAGTCGGCTTCCTGCATGCTGCGCAATGACCAGACGAGGGTGCGCATGGAGCGCGGCTGGCGGAGGGCGGTGACCACCGCCTCGGCGACGTCCTCGGCACGCAGCATGTCGGCGAGGCCCGGCATGTCGGGCGTGCGTCCCGCCCCCATCGCGAACTCGGTTGCCGTCCCGCCGGGGCAGATCGTGCTCACCCGGATGCCCTTCTCGCGCAGTTCTCGATCGAGACCGCCGGCCAGTCCCACCTGGGCGAACTTCGTCGCCGCGTAAACGGCCTCGTCGCCTGCGCCGCGCAGCCCGGCAACGGATGCGACGATGACGATGTCGCCCTCCCCGGCATCGAGGAAGCGGGGCACCGCGGCCCGGATCGGCCACACCGTGCCGGCGACGTTCGTGTCCATCATCACGGCGAGCTGCTCGTCGGTGAGATCCATGATGCCGCCGTAGGCGCCGATCCCGGCATTGGCCACCAGGGCGTCGATCTTCCCGAAGCGGGCCACGGCCTCGGCGACGAGTCGCTCGGAGTCCCCGGGGTTGCGGACGTCCATCTCGACGACCAACGCGCGGTCGCCCAGTTCGTCGGCGAGCTCTTGCATTCGTTCCACACGCCGCGCTCCCAGAACGACGTTGCCGCCCTCGGCGGCCAACGCGCGTGCCGTTGCCGCGCCAATCCCGGCGCTCGCCCCCGTGATCGCAGTGACGGTTCCACTCAGATCGCGCATTGGTCTCGTCCTCCTCGACGGTCGCGGGCCTCATCATCCCGGCAGCTCCCCTGCCGGGAAAGGGCCAAACTACCCGCCCATGGCACGGGCGCGGAATCGGAGCGCGTGACGCTCAGCGAGCCCGGTGCTCACTGCGTCGCCGGCGGCGGGTCGCCGGGCCGGCTCCCCGCCCCACCGGAGGCGACCGCGCCGAGCACGGCTACGACGCACGAGACGACGAACACGAGTGTGAAGCTCCCGGTTTGGTCGCCGATGAAGCCACCGAGCTGGGGACCGACCATTTGGGCGACTCCGAAGGCCAGCGTGATCGTGCCGAACGCAGCGCCGAACTGCTGCACCGAGAGATGGTCGCTGAGCCGCGCCGCGAGCGAGGTGGGTACGCCGGCGAACGCGAGTCCGAAAGCCACCGCGGCGACCGTCGGCCACGGGGCAACGCCGACGAGCGCCAGCAGTGCTGCACCCGCCATGGCGACGAATCCGATCGTCATGGCCCTGGTCCGGCCGATGCGGTCGGAGAGCGGACCGAGAATCGGTCCGCCGAAGATCGTGGCAACGCCGAAGGCGGCGAACACGGTCGCCGCCGCGTCCCCGGAGAATCCGGCATCCTCTTCGAGGCGGGCGACGAGGAAGTTCACGAACAGCGACATGGACAGGCCGAAGGCACCGTACGCGGCGACGAGCCACCGCCACCCGGGCACGGCCCGCAACGTGTCGAGCGACGGCCGGCGATCGGCCACATCGGTCGTGCCGGTGCGGAGCAGGGTCCAGGCAAGGACCAGGGTGATGATGGCGATGATGACCTCGGCGCCGTAGATGGTGCGCCAGCCGCCACTGAACGACCGCGCCGCCCAGCCGGCGAGGACGAAGCCGGTCCCGATCCCGGTGCCGGCGGCGCCGATGGCGAGACCCCGGCGTTCGGGGCTGACCAGCGACGCAGCGACGCCGGGTGCGGGGATCCAGATCCATGCCCCCGCCAGGCCGGTGAGGACCATCGCCGCCGTGAGCATCGCGAGGTTGGGCGACCACCACATCCCCACCAATCCGATCGTGGCGGCGGCGATCCCCACGCGCATCATCCGGTCGAGCGGCATGCGGCCCGCTGCGACGGCGACCCAGGCGGTGCCGCCGAGATAGGCGATGAGGTTGGCCGTACCGAGCGCCCCGGCGAGGGTGTAGGAGATCGCCAGGTCCTCTTGAACGGCCGGGAGGACCAGTGCATACGTGAACCGCCCGAACCCTTGGGACACCATCGTCGCCAGCACGACGATGCCGACGACTCCCCAGCGCCCCGCGGCGCGGTCTGGTGGCATCGGGGCACGATACTCGGGGACCCGTTGCGCCCCGGCTCCGTAGGATGAGGCAATGGACGCCGATGCCACCACGCTCGAGGCCATCATCAGCGCCGCCTCCGATGCCATCGTGACCGCGGACGCACACGGCGACATCATCACGTGGAACCCGGCGGCGCAGGCCATGTTCGGCCACGCTCCAGCCGAGGCGATCGGCCGGCCGCTGACACTCATCGTGCCCGAGCGGTTCCGGGATGCGCACCGCGCCGGTCTGGCGCGGGTCGTCGCCACCGGCGAGACGCGGATCGTCGGGCACACCGTCGAGGTGGCCGGCCTGCGCAAGGACGGCACCGAGTTCCCCATCGAGCTGTCCTTGGCGACGTGGATCAACGATGGCGAGCGCTTCTTCAGCGGAATAATCCGCGACGTCTCGGAGCGCACCGCGTTGACGACCGCGCTCTCCCACTCGGAGCGCCGCATGGAGGCGATCCTCGATTCGGCGAACGATGCGATCGTGTCGATCGACGCCTCCGGGCGCATCGTCACGTGGAACCCCCGTGCCGCGGCGCTGTTCGGCTACAGCGAGGAGGAGATGCGCGGCGAGACCCTGCTCGCCGTGATCCCGGAGCGATTCCGCGACGGGCACAAGGCCGGATTGGAGCGTGTCGGCGCCGGGGGAGAGCGCCACGTCATCGGCACCACCGCCGAGCTGGCCGCGCTGCATCGTGACGGCCGAGAATTCCCGATCGAGCTCTCGCTGGCGACGTGGGAGACGGACGGTGAACGGTTCTACAGCGGGATCATCCGCGACATCACCGACCGCAAGCAGGCGGAGGAAGCCCTCCATGTGGCCAACAAGTCGCTCAACCAGAAGAACGAGCAGCTCGAGGCGCTTTCGGCGAAGCTGGCGAAGTACCTGTCCCGGCAGGTCTACGACTCGATCTTCGCCGGGAAGAAGGACGTGCGCGTCGAGTCGTACCGCAAGGAGCTGACGGTCTTCTTCTCGGACATCCAGGGCTTCACCGAGTTGACCGATCGCCTCGAGGCCGAGGTGTTGAGCGATGTTCTCAACTCGTATCTCAGCGAGATGGCGGCGATCGCCGACGGCTGCGGCGGCACCATCGACAAGTTCATCGGTGACGGCATCATGATCTTCTTCGGCGACCCAGAGACCCACGGCCGGAAGGAGGACGCCCTGGCGTGCGTCGCCATGGCGCTGCGGATGCGGGACCGCATGTTCGATCTGCGCCGGGAGTGGGAAGCCCACGTCGGGCCGACCCCGCTCCACTTCCGGGTGGGGATCAACACGGGGTACTGCACGGTGGGCAACTTCGGCTCGGAGGATCGCCTCGACTACACCATCGTCGGCGGCACCGTGAACGTCGCGTCACGGCTCGAGTCGACGGCGCAGCCCGACCAGATCCAGATCTCTCACGAGACGTACGTGCTGGTGAAGGACGAGTTCTACTGCCGCCCCATCGGTCCGACGAGAGTGAAGGGCATCGCCCACGAGCTGC
>JBFFFX010000175.1:0-6036 GCA_041557775.1 Acidimicrobiia bacterium
ACCCACTACTCCCGGATCCTGCAGTACATGCGACCGGATCGGATCCACGTGATGCTGAACGGCCGCATCGTGCGGTCGGGCGGTCCCGAGCTGGCAGACGAGCTCGAGGACCGAGGCTCCGAGGAGTTGCGACGGGAGCTCGGTCTGGCGGCGCCGGCGGTCGAGGACCCCCTGTTCCAGCTCTAGCAGGGTGCGCAAACATGGTTTGGCGCACTCGTGACGGCAGCGAACTGCCCTGACAACGGGCTGTCAACCTTGCCCAACGAGTGCCGTTGGCGCTTTTCCGCACCCTGCCGGCGGGCCGCCACGCGGCTCGGTTCACAGGCCGTGCCGGTACCAGGGTGCCGGGTCGGGCGGAAGCGGCGTGTTGCCGAGGATCAGGTCGGCGGCCTTTTCCGCCACCATCATCACCGGGGCGTAGATGTTGCCGTTCGTCACGTAGGGCATCACAGAGGCATCGACGACCCGCAGTCCGTCCAGTCCGTGCACCCGCATCGTCTCTGGATCGACGACGGACATGTCGTCCGTGCCCATGCGGCAGGTGCACGACGGGTGTAGCGCAGTCTCGGCATCCCGCGCGACCCAGGAGAGGATCTCTTCATCGGTGTCGACGCTCGGTCCCGGAGAGATCTCACCGCCGTCGTACGGCGCCAGGGCCGGGCGGCTGAGGATGTGGCGGGTGGTCCGCACCGCCTCTACCCACTCGCGCCGGTCCTGGGCCGTCGAGAGGTAGTTGAATCGCAACGCGGGGTGCGCCCGGGGGTCGGTGGACCGGATCTTCACCGAGCCGCGGGCGTCCGAGTACATCGGACCGACGTGCACCTGGTACCCGTGCCCGCCCGCCGGCGACGTTCCGTCGTAGCGCACGGCGATGGGTAGGAAATGGAACATGAGGTTGGGGTAGGCCACTTCGTCGTTCGATCGGACGAAGCCGCCCGCCTCGAAGTGGTTGGTCGCCCCCGGCCCCTTGCGCAACAGCCACATGGCGCCGACGAGTGGCCGGCGCCACCACGCCAGCCACGGCTGGATCGACACGGGCTGGGTCGCCGCATGCTGGATGTACACCTCGAGGTGGTCTTGCAGGTGCTCGCCGACCCCCGGAACCGCGGCGACGACGCGGATGCCGAGTCGCTCGAGGTGGTCCGGTGCCCCGACGCCCGAGAGCTGCAGGAGCTGGGGCGAGTTGAAGGCGCCTCCGCACAGGATGATCTCCCTTGCGCGGACGGTGCGGGGCGATCGTCGTGCGGTGAACTCCACTCCGGTGGCGCGGGCGCCCGTGAACAGGACCCGGGTCACGAAGGCCCGGGTGATCACGTCGAGGTTCGGGCGGCGCCTGACCGGGTGGAGGTACGCGCGGGCGGCCGAGAGCCTGCGGCCGCGATGGACGTTGCGGTCGAAGCGGGCGAACCCTTCCTGGCGGAACCCGTTGACGTCCTCGGTGCGCGCGTGTCCGGCCTGCTCGGCGGCGTCGAGGAACGCGGCGAACAGCGGGTTCTTCGCCGGACCCCGTTCCAGGACCAGCGGTCCGGCATCTCCTCGCCAGGCGTCGCCGCCGGCGAGGCACGACTCCATGCGCTTGAAGTAGGGGAGGCAGTGGGCGTAGTCCCACGACTCCATGCCGGGATCGGCCGCCCACCGCTCGAAGTCCATCGGATTCCCCCGCTGGAAGATCATGCCGTTGATCGACGACGATCCGCCGAGGACCTTCCCCCTTGCGTGGTACACCCGTCTCCCGCCGAGGTCGGACTCCGGCTCGGATTCGTACTTCCAGTCGTAGAAACGGCTGCCGATCGGGAACGCCAATGCGGCCGGCATGTGGATGAAGGCGTCCCACCGATAGTCGGGACGGCCCGCCTCGAGGACGAGCACCCGGTTGGCCGGATCGGCGGACAGGCGATTCGCCAGTGCACTGCCGGCGGAGCCACCGCCGACGATCACGAAGTCGTACGTACCGTCGCCCACGACGCCCTCAGAGCCCCTGCGGTGGTTGCAGGCGCTCGCCCCAGGCCTGCGTGTAGCGGTCGAGCACCATCGCCATCAACACGAGTGCCAGGCCGACCTCGAAGCCCAGTCCGAACAGACTGCGGGTCAACGCCCGGATCGTCTCGAACCCGAGGCCGCCTCCTCCGACGAAGCCGGCGATGATCACCATGGCCAGCACCATCATGATCACTTGGTTGATGGCCGCCATGATCGTTGGTGCGGCGAGTGGAATGCGGACGCCGAGCATCGTTTGCCGAGGGGTCGCGCCGAAAGTCTGCGAGGCCTCGACGCTCTCTTCAGGGACACGCCGAATGCCGAGCGCCGTGATGCGGATTCCGGGAACGATCGCGTACAGGACCGAAGCGATGATGCCGGGGACGACGCCGACGGTGAACAGGATCACGACCGGGATGATGTAGACCAGGGAGGGAATCGTCTGCAGGGCGTCGAGCAGGGGCCCAAGGGCGGCTTCGACGCGCGGCTTCCGACCCGCCCAGATCCCGATGGGAACGGCGATGGCTACGGAGATCAGCGTTGCGGTCATCACCTGCACCAGCGTGTCGATGGACAGCTCCCACATACCGACGAGGCCGATCATCGCTACGGCCGAGCCGCCAAACAGCGCCAGCGGCCATCCCTTGACGCGCCAGCACGCCCATGCGGTCACGAAGATCAACACCGGCCAAGCGAGGTCGGCCGTCAGAAAGTCGCGAACAGGCACGATGACGTCTCCAACGATGAAGTCGTTGAACGGCCGGGTGAGCCAAGAGAGGTTGTCGCGCGCCCAGACCACGAGGTCGTCGATCGGGTCGAACGCGCTCAGCGACCAGACTTCGGGGAACTCGGTCTGATCGGCGAGCCGGCCGATGGCCACGGTGGCGGCAATCGCAACGAGCGACATGCGGCGCCATCGGCGTGGTGCGCGCTGCGTCGGGTCGAGCGTCGCCAAGCTCCGCCACACGCGCTCGAGGACCATGGCCACGGCAACGATCGCGAGCCCGGCGGCGATGCCGCGGCCGGTGCGGCGCTGCGAAAGGCTCTGGAACACGTTCTCGCCGAGCCCGCCCGCTCCGATCAGCGCAGCGAGCACGACGATGCCGAGGGCCATCATGATCGTCTGCGTGAGGCCGGTCATGATGGTCGGGAGCGCCATCGGGATCTGCACCTTGAGCAGCGTCTGCCGCCGCGTCGCGCCGAAGACTCGCGAAGCCTCGATCGCTTGCTGGGGCACCTGACGGACACCGAGTGTGGTGAGGCGGACGACCGGGGCGAGGGCATATATCACCGTCGCAACGGTGGCGTTGACGACGCCGACGCCGAAGAAGCCGAGGAGCGGGAGGAAGTAGACGAAGGCCGGAACGGTTTGCATCGCGTCCAGCACCGGTCGCGTCACCTGTTCGACCCGCGGGCGGAGCGCTCCCCACACACCGAGCGGCACTCCGACCGCGATGGCCAGGAGTACCGCCGTCGACATGACAGCGAGCGTTTCCATCGTCGGCTCCCAGAGGCCGATCAGGCCGGTGTACAGCAGCACCCCGGCGGCAACCAGGCCTTGCCGGTACATCTCCACCCGCGCCGGGACGATGAAGGCGAGACCAACGACGGCGAACCAGGGGAGCCACAGCAGCACGGACTCGAAGGCTGCGATGAACCAGTCGATGCCGTCGGTCAGGGGGGTGAAGAAACCGGTGAACAGTGGGTGACTGCGCCGATTTGTGCGGATCCAATCACCCATCGAGTCCACCGGATCCGAGAAGAAGGTGTCGAGGCCTGCCGGGAAGCCGCCGCTCGATCCGGCAACAACCTGGAGGACCGCGACGCCACCGACGAGGACGATCCACGGGAGTGCCCGGCGCAGCTTGGCAATGGATACCCCGCGGGGCAACGATGGCGCTTCGGCCGTCATCCGTCCAGCACCGCGGCGACGGCGTCGCGGTCGACGACTCCCAGGACGTTCCCGGTCTCGTCGACGACGCTCACGGGCCGCGAGTCGGTCAACAGCTCGGGAAGCAGAGATTCGACGGAGGCGGCGGGGAGCACCGTCGTCCCCGGTGCGGTGCCGTCGGAGGCGTGCATCACGTCCGCCGCCGTGAGCACCTTGGCCTTCGGGATGTCCTTCGTGAACTCCTCGACGTACTCGGTCGCAGGGCGGGTGATGAGCTCGGCGGCCGTGCCGATCTGGTCGAGTGCACCGTCCTTCATGATCGCGATGCGGTCCCCGAGCTTGATCGCCTCGGCGAAGTCGTGCGTGATGAACACGATCGTGCGCTGCATCTCCTCCTGGAGCCGCAGCAGCTCGTCTTGCATGTCGCGCCGGATCAAGGGGTCGAGGGCCGAGAAGGGCTCGTCGAAGAACAGGATCTCGGGATCCACCGCGAGGGCGCGGGCCAGGCCGACGCGCTGTTGCATGCCACCCGACAGCTGCTGGGGATAGTGGCTCTCCCAGCCGTCGAGTCCCACGATGCCGAGGACTTCCTCTGCCGTTGCGTAGCGATCGTCCTTGGCGATGCCTTGCACCTCGAGCCCGTACGCGACGTTGTCGATGACCCGCCGGTGTGGAAGCAGCCCGAAGTGCTGGAACACCATCGAGAGCTTCTCTCGCCGCACGTTGCGGAGCTGTTGGTCCGTCATCGCAGTGAGCTCTTCACCGTCCAGCAGGACGACCCCCTCGGTGACGGCGGAGAGCTGGGCGATGCATCGGATGAGGGTCGACTTCCCCGACCCGGAGAGCCCCATCACGACGAACGTCTCGCCCCGGGTGACCTCGAAGCTCACGTCCTGGACACCGATGGTGCACCCGGTCGCATCGCGGACTTCGGCGCGGCTGTGCCCGGTTCGCGCCAAGTTCACCGCCCGCTGCGGTTTCGGGCCGAACACCTTCCAAACGTTCCGGACCTCGAGGCACGGTGGACGATCTTGAGCCATGACCGGTAATTTAGACAGCCCCGTTCCGGGGCTTCTGGAACGCACGAGAGAGAAGGCACCATGAAGAAGACGATCACGCTCGTCGCCGTGTTGGCGCTGCTGGCGGTTGCCTGCGGCGGTGACGACGACGCCGGCTCGAGCGGGCCCGATGAGGACAAGCCCACGATCACGCTCATCGTCAATCCGTGGACCGCATCGCGTCTGAACGCGGAAGTGGCCAAGAACATCATCGAGAACGAGCTCGGGTACCCGGTCGAGCTCACCGAGGTGAACGAGAACGACGCCATGTTCACCGGGATGGCCGACGGCACGCTCGATGCGGTGCTCGAGATCTGGCCCTCCGGCGTGACGGATGCCGAGCAGACCTACTTCGACGATGGATCGGTCGTCGACATCGGTGAGCTCGGTGCGGTGGGTGCGATCGGATGGTTCGTGCCGAGCTACGTCATCGAGGACAACCCACGGCTGGCCACCTGGGAGGGGTACGCCGACCCTGCGCTGGCGGCGCTGTTCGCCACTGCGGAGACTGGGGACAAGGGCCGGTTCCTGGGCACCGACCCGTCGTACTCGCAGTACGACGAGCAGATCATCGCCAACCTCGGCCTCCCGCTCGAGGTCGTCTTCTCCGGATCGGAGCCGGCGACGGTCGCAGAGGTCGATGCGCGGGTCGCTGCGGACGAGCCGATTCTCCTGTATTGGTGGACGCCCACGGCGGCCGTCGCCAAGTACGACCTGGTCAAGGTGGAACTCCCGCCGTACACCGAGGCGTGTGGCGCCAGCGCTGCGGCCGGTGACGGCGGCGTCGACTGCGACTACCCCGAGGACGTCATCTTCAAGGCCGCGTCGGGACTGTTGGAGGACAAGGCGTCCGACGTCTTCGCGTTCCTCCAGGCGTTCGCCATCACCACCGAAGACCAGCTCGAGATGCTGCCGCCGGTGGAGATCGACGGTGACGATCCGGAGGCGGTTGCGGCGAAGTGGGTCGCCGACCACGAGGACACTTGGCGCTCCTGGCTGCCGTGATCCTCACGGATTTCGATCGAGCGCTGCGGGGCCCCACATGGGCCCCGCAGCCGCGTCGTGTCCCGCCAGCACTGGTACTGTCGCGGAATGACGGAAACCGACGGG
>JBFFFX010000176.1:0-6006 GCA_041557775.1 Acidimicrobiia bacterium
GCGATCGACGGCTACCACGCCTTCTGCGCCCTGCCGGTGGACCTCGCGCGGATCCACGGCCGCGCCTTCTACCTCGCGGGCGGCTACAAGTACGCCATGGCCGGCGAGGGCGCCTGCTTCATGCACTGCCCGCCCGGCAGGGTGATGCGGCCGATCGACACGGGCTGGTTCGCCGGCTTCGGCGCACTCGAGGAGGCCGCCGGCAGCGTTGCCTACGGTACGGACGGCGGTCGGTTCTGGGGGGCCACGTTCGACCCGGCCGGCCTCTACCGATTCAACGCCGTGCAGCGAATGCTGGCCGGCGCGGGCATCGGCGTCGAAGCGATCCACGATCACGTACGCAGTCTCCAGGTGCAGTTCCTGGACGGCGTGGAGTCCTCGGGCGCGGTGCTCGGCCGGCTGATTCCGTCGCGCGATGAAGTCGGAGAACGAGGCCATTTCCTCACCTACCGCCATCCCGACGCCGCGGAGATCCACCGCGAGCTCTCCGCAGCAGGTGTCGTCGTCGACCGCCGGGGTGATCGCGTGCGTATCGGCTTCGGCCTCTATCACGACGCCGAAGATGTCGATAGCCTGCTGAAGATCGTACAAACGATGACGCCCCCCGAGAGAAGGAGCGACCGTGGCGGACTACACGAAGATCACGCTCGACGAGAGTGAGCTGCCGACGCAGTGGTACAACCTCATCCCCGATCTGCCTGCACCCCCGCCCCCGCCGCTGCATCCCGGGACGCATCAGCCGGTTGGCCCCGACGACCTCGCTCCGCTGTTCCCGATGGGTCTCATCCTCCAGGAGGTCTCCACCGATCGCTTCGTCGACATCCCCGGTGAGGTTCTCGACATCTACAAGCTGTGGCGTCCCAGCCCGCTGTATCGCGCCCGGCGGCTCGAGAGGCTGCTCGATACCCCGGCGCGCATCTATTACAAGTACGAAGGCGTCAGCCCCTCCGGCTCGCACAAGCCCAACACCTCCGTTCCGCAGGCCTACTACAACGCCCAGGAGGGCGTCCGCAAGCTCACGACGGAGACGGGGGCCGGTCAGTGGGGCAGCTCCCTGGCCTTTGCGACCTCGCTGTTCGGCATGGAGTGCGAGGTGTGGCAGGTCCGGGCGTCCTACGACTCGAAGCCGCATCGCAAAACGATGATGCAGGTCTGGGGCGCGAGCGTTCACCCGAGCCCGTCGGAGGTCACCGAGGCCGGGCGGCGGATCCTCGCCGAGGATCCGGACAGCCCCGGGTCGCTCGGCATTGCGATAAGTGAGGCGATCGAGGCGGCCGTCGCCGATCCCGACGTCCGCTATTCGCTGGGCTCCGTGTTGAACCACGTGCTCATGCACCAGACCATCATCGGTGAAGAGGCGCTCCTCCAGTTCGCCAAGGTCGGCGAGACACCGGACGTGCTCGTCGGCTGCACCGGTGGCGGGTCGAACTTCGGCGGGCTGTCCTTCCCGTTCTTGCGAGAGAAGCTCGCCGGGAAGATCAACCCGACGATCCGGTGTGTCGAGCCCGCGGCATGCCCGTCGTTGACGAAGGGCGTGTACCGCTACGACTTCGGCGACACGATCGGCATGGCGCCGCTGGTCAAGATGCACACCTTGGGTCACGACTTCGTTCCCGATCCGATCCACGCCGGTGGTCTGCGCTACCACGGCATGGCGCCGCTGGTGTCGCACTTGTACGAGCTCGGCATGGTGGAGGCCGAGGCGATCGGGCAGAACGAGTGCTTCGACGCGGCCGTCAAGTTCGCCAGGACCGAGGGCATCGTTCCCGCCCCGGAGCCGACGCACGCCATCGCAGCGGCGATCCGGGAGGCGAACCGGGCAAAGGAGGCGGGCGAGGAGCGCGTGATCCTGACGGCGTTGTGCGGACACGGCCACTTCGACTTGGCCGCCTACGAGGCCTATCTCGGCGGCGAGATGGTCGACTACGACTATCCGGCCGAGAAGGTTGCCGCCGCGATGGCGCGGGTGCCGGAGGTCGATGCCTGAGCATCCATCTTCGACCGGAGAAGTTGGGTCGGGGCCGGCGGTCGGCCCCCTCTCCGCGGGCTGCTCCGGCTGGCAACGGATGACTTGTCGAGACCGGAGCGAAGTGCCGCCGACCGTGGTGATGCCGGGGGCGTGGTTCAGGGTCCGGCGTACTCGGCGTTGAACGAGTCAACCTGCGAACTGACGTTTCCGCCCAAGAGCTCTACGGCGGCCATCGCGATGAGCGCAACGAATATGAGGAGGAACGCATACTCGATGAGCGACGCGCCGCGTTCGGTGTGGAGATGTGCGCTGACGCGAGCTGCGAGGGAGCTTCCCACTCGTACCTTCCATGTCGGTTTCCGGCCCTTCCGACCACGAAGAGCCTGATCCGCACCCAGGCGGGCGCCCACCACCACCCTACGTGACCGACGCCGGAGAGCCAAGGGACCGCCGACCCATTGTTGCGGTTACCGCTCTTGGGGATGCGCGGTGGCGACGGCCGGGGAACTCGGGAAGCGCAGAGACGAATCTAGGCGGGTGAGGCCACGAGGTGTCGCTGCAAGACGCTCCATGTGTCGGGCTTGCCCAGCTCGTCTTTCAGCGAACGCAACGTGCGCAGGAAGGCCGGTACCGCAGCCTTGGTCGAGAGGGGGTTGGGGCGGGTCACGGCGAGCACGCGGTCGTCGGGGCGAAAGATGACGACGTCCGTTTGCGGCCACTCCGACCGGATCCGGTCGGTCTCTTGCTCGAGCGCAGCCCGGCCGGCGCGGTCGAACGCATCCTCGTAGAAACGGGCGCCGGGGCGGGACTCAGAGGCCGCCATGGGCGCAACGATGATGACCAGATCGAGGGGCTCGTCGAATCCGAGCAAGAGGTCTGCGCTGGTCCCGCTTGCGATTCCGCCGTCGACGTACCACTTGCCGTTCAGCTGTACCGGCTCGAAGACCATCGGCACCGCGACGGAAGCGGCGACGGCGTGCTTGAGGGCGACTTGCGGTGCGTCGTCGGTGCCGAAGGCGGTGCGCTTGCGCTCGTTGAGATCGAAGCCGACGATCACCGTGGCCTCATCGGGCCATCCGTTCGCCTCGGGGCCGAGGCGTTCCTCGACCCATTCGGCAATCCCGCTCGTCGTGTACAAGGCGGGACTCCCTGCGACGAGACGCAGATCGGGTCGGGTGAGACCGGGGAGCACCCCGCGCCGCAACCAGCGCACCACCCCGGCCGGACGTGTCGACCGCCGGTAGATGCGAGTGCGCAGCCGGCGGCTCACTTCGTCGCGCGAGTGGGCGTCATCGAGAAAGGTATCGATCGTGAGTTGGCCGCCGCGCAGCATCGCCGCCGTGAATGCGCCGCAGGAGGTGCCGACGACGACTTCAGCTTGGCTCGGATGCCAGCCGGTTGCCATCTCGATGGCAAGGAGCGTCCCGAGGTGATAGGAAGCGCCGGTGATGCCGCCTCCGCCCAACACGAGCCCTACCGATCCCATGGGCCGATGATACGACGGTTGGCGGGTGTCAACTCTGATGCGAACGCCCCGAATCCGCCGGCGACCTAGCCTGCTCGGTACATGTCCCTGCGACCGTATGCCCCCGGCGACCGTGGCGCTCTCGACGCGCTGATCGCCCATCGTGCGAGCCACGACGGGCGAGAGGCGCTGTCGGAGCACAAGGAGCTGCGCATCGGGGGCGACGTGGTGGAATTCGTTGCCGTGGGGGAGCGGGACCTTGCCGGCTACGTCCAAGCCGCACACCACCGTGCCGGGGAGGCGTCTGACCCTGGTCATTGGGCGATCGAGACTGTGGTCGATCCTTCGGCAGACGACGAGGTCGCAGTCGCCGGAGCGCTCACCGCCGCCGTGCTGGAAGTTCTCCCCCATGACACGCCCGCCTCCTACTGGGCTTGGCGTTCTACCGAGGTGGCGCTGGCCGAGCATGCCGGTTGGGTGCGGATCCGGGCCTTGCATCAGATGCGTCGGCCATTGCCCATCGGGCCGGCGATTCAACCACCGGGTGGGACGGTCGTGCGGCAGTTCCGAGTCGGTGTGGACGAGGACGCTTGGCTGGCGGCGAACAGTGCCGCATTCGCGCACCATCCGGAGAACGCCGCCGTTGATCGGGATGATCTGGCGCGGAGATTGGAACAGGAGTGGTTCGACCCTGACGGCTTCCTGCTGCTGTGGGGCGACGAGGGGCTGCTCGGGTACTGCTGGACGAAGATGCACCCTGAAGCCGTCGGAGAGATCTACATCATCGGCGTGGTGCCGGCCGCGCAGGGACGGGGACTCGGCACTGCGCTCGTCACCGCCGGGCTGGATGATCTCGGCCGGCGTCAGGGAGCCACCGAGGCGATCCTCTACGTCGGTGCGC
Source organism: Acidimicrobiia bacterium (assembly GCA_041557775.1). Taxonomy (GTDB): domain Bacteria; phylum Actinomycetota; class Acidimicrobiia; order Spongiisociales; family UBA5794; genus DATHZQ01. The sequence goes on from JBFFFX010000176.1 coordinate 4,336, forward strand.
ACGAAGCAGGGGCGCTGGCGCTCTATCGCAAGCTGGGGTTCGAGGTGGTGTTCACCAACAACGAGTATCGCGTGAGAGAGGGTGGCCGTTTCGACTAGCCGAAGGGCTGGTCACACATCGGGCACTGCACGTCGTCCTCTTGCGTCGCCGCACCGCACCAGGGGCATGGAAGATCGGGCTCGATGACGAGGAGCGCGGTGCGCTCAGAGCCCAGGAAGGTGGGTGGGTTGGTCGCCGCGTCGCGAGCGACGACACCCAACACTGCTGTGATCAGTGCACTCATGGTCAGGATGCTTCCCATCCGTCACGCCTCCTTCGACTGCGGCGCGCATCGTAGAGGCCGGCGCGCGCGTCGCCGTGGATTTCCGTACCGCAGCGCGAACGCTGCGGGCTCCAACGAGCATCGAAGGTGGGTCGATCTCGGCGGCATCCCGGAGCGGTAGCCTTACCGGCCACGCATCCGACGGAGGAAACTCGTGGCCATCCATCTCACGTTCCCGGACGGCACCGTGCGGGAGTACGCGGACGGCGTCACCGGCGCCGACGTGGCGGCCTCGATCGGGTCCCGGCTCGCCAAGGCGGCGGTCGCGGTCAAGCTCGACGGAGTCGCCATGGATCTGTCGCGTCCTTTGACGCACGACGCTCCGTTCGAGGTGATCACCGACACGACGGACGAGGGCCGCCACATCATGCGCCACTCCGCGGCGCACGTGCTCGCGCAGGCGGTGCTCGACCTCTTCGCAGGGGCGTCGTTCGCCATCGGCCCGCCGATCCAAGACGGCTTCTACTACGACTTCGACATCGGCCGCGCCTTCACGCCCGAGGATCTCGACCGCATCGAAGCTCGGATGCGGGAGATCGTCGCCGCCGATCAGGCCTTCGAGCGCGACGTGCTCGACAAGGCCGCGGCGCTCGACGTCTTCGCCGATCAGCCGTTCAAGACGGAGATCATCCAGGGCGTCGACGAGAACGAGGGTGCGGGAGGCAGCGAGGTCAGCGTCTACCGCAACGAGGGCTTCGTCGACCTGTGCCGGGGACCCCACGTTCCCACGACGAAGCGGGTCAAGGCCTTCAAGCTGATGCGGAGCGCCGGGGCCTATTGGCGCGGTGACGAGAAGAACCCTCAGCTGCAGCGCATCTACGGAACTGCCTGGGAGTCGCAGAAGGCGCTCGACGAGCACCTGCACCGCCTCGAGGAGGCGCGGCGGCGCGACCACCGCAAGCTCGGGGCGGAGTTGGAGCTCTACTCGTTCCCAGCCGACCTCGGCAGCGGCCTTGCCGTGTGGCACCCCAAGGGCGGCATCTTGCGGCAGGTGATCGAGGACTACAGCCGGCGCACCCATCAGACGCACGACTACGAGATCGTCTTCTCCCCGCACGTGGCGAAGGCGGATCTGTGGCAGACCTCCGGGCACCTGTCGTTCTACGCCGAGGGCATGTATCCGGGTCTGGAAGTCGATGAGGGAACCGAATACCGCCTCAAGCCGATGAACTGCCCTTTCCACATCTTGATCTTCGACAGCAAGAGTCGCAGCTACCGCGAGCTACCGATGCGGCTCTACGAGCTCGGCACGGTGTACCGGTACGAGCGGTCCGGCGTCGTCCATGGGCTGTTGCGCGCTCGTGGCTTCACCCAGGACGACAGCCACATCTTCGTCACGGAGGACCAGA
>JBFFFX010000177.1:0-5987 GCA_041557775.1 Acidimicrobiia bacterium
TCGGTCTGCGGGGGCCGGGGGATTTGCGGTCGCTGCCAGGTGGTCCCGTCGTTCGGGGAGTTCGCCAAGTGGGGGATGACGGTCCGCAGGGAGGCGCTGTCGGCTTGGTCCGAGCCGGAGGCGAAGTACCAGCGCCGCAAGCCGATGGCCGACGGAAGGCGTCTGGGCTGTCACGCCCGGGTGTGTGGCGATCTGGTGGTCGACATCCCGCCCGACAGCCAGGTGCACCGCCAGGTCGTGCGCAAGGACCTCGATCTCGGCGATCTCGTCGTCGATCCGCTGGTGACGCTGCACTACGTCGAGGTTCCGCGACAGGTGCTGGGGTCGGAGGTCAGCGACCGCCGCGCCGTAGTCGACGCCCTCGCCGACCAGTGGGGGATACCGGCCGTGGTCGTGGCGCCGCAGGTGCTGGCCGTGCTCCATGCCGCCCTCACCGGACCCGAGCCCGGAACCACCGTTGCCGTGCGCGACGGTGGCTCGGTCGTGGGCGCCTGGAACGGCTACGTCGACCTGATCGTCGGTGCGGCGATCGACATCGGCTCGACGACGATCGCCGGCTATCTCTGTGATCTCGCGAGCGGGGAGCTGCTGGCTACCGCCGGCGCGATGAATCCCCAGATTCGCTTCGGTGAGGACCTGATGAGCCGCGTCTCATACACGATGATGCACGACGAGGGTGCGGCGCCGCTCACCGCCGCCGTGCGAGCCGCAGTCGACGAGATGGTCGGCGAGCTCGTCGCCTCCGCCGGCATCTCCCGGGATCAGGTGCTCGATGTGTTCCTGGTCGGCAACCCGATCATGCATCACCTCTATCTGGGTTTCGACCCGATCCCGCTGGGTGTCGCTCCGTTCACGCTCGCCACCGAGGAGATGGTCACCGTGGCCGCGGCGGACGTGGCACTCGACGCCCCCTTCTCCGCGGTGACCTTTGGGCCGTGCATCGCCGGCCACGTGGGCGCCGACACGTCTGCTGCGATCCTGGCCGAGGGGCCGCATCGCGTGGATGCGGTACACCTGCTCGTCGACGTCGGCACGAACGCCGAGATCGTGCTCGGCAACCGTGATGGCCTGTTCGCCGCGTCGAGCCCCACCGGCCCGGCGTTCGAGGGCGGCGAGCTGAGCTGCGGGGTGCGCGCCGCGGTTGGTGCGATCGAACGAGTTCGCCTCGACCCGGCGACGCTGGAGCCCCGGTTCTCGGTCATCGGCGCGGAGCCGTGGTCCGACGAGCCGGGCTTCGACGAGGCGACCGCCGGGATGACGATCGCAGGCGTATGCGGGTCGGGCATCATCGAGCTGGTCGCCGAGATGTTTCTGACGGGGATCCTCGACGCCCAGGGGCGGATCGACGGCCGGCAGGGAGAGCGCAGTGATCGCATCGTCGCCGATGGCCGGACCTTCGCCTATGTGCTGCATCGTGGGAACCCCGAGTTGCGCATCACCCAGAACGACGTGCGTGCCGTGCAGCTGGCGAAGGCAGCCCTGCGGGCGGGCATCGACCTGCTGCGGGAGCGGTCCGGTCATGGCGACCTGGATGCGATCCGCCTCGCCGGCGCCTTCGGTTCGTACATCGACCCGCTGTACGCGATGGTGCTCGGGCTCATCCCGGACGGTCCCGATGGCGTGGCGCGCCCCGCCGGCAATGCCTCGGGTCTCGGTGCGGTGCGCGCCCTGCTCTCGGCCGAGCAGCGCCAAGAGCTGCGGGACGTCGCCGCTGCGGTGGAGAAGATCGAGACGGCGACGGAGGCTCGGTTTCAAGAGTTGTTCGTGGCGGCGATGGCGTTCCCGCACGCCACGGAGGCGACGCCGCATCTGGCGACCATGGTGGCGCTGCCCGCGCCCGCTCAGGGGCAGCGGCAAGAACCCGGCCGGCGGCGGCGCCGCAGGGCCGCAGACAAGGAGACCGCATGAGCGAAGGCAGGAGAAGGCGAGGGGGCGGGCGAGCCGCCCGGCAAGCGGCCCGCGTGGCGCGCGCCATCGAGCAGCAACGGTTCCTCACGCGTCAACTCACCCCCGTCGAGGTCTTGTCGGAGGACTCGCTGGAGCTGATCGAGCACAACGCCGACACGCTTCTCGAACAAGTCGGCATCGAGATCGTCGGCTACGACGAGGCCGTGCAGATCTTCGCCGGCGCCGGAGCCGACGTGGACGGAACTCGCGTGCGCTTCCCGCGCGGGATGTGCCGGGAGCTCATCACCGCAACGGCGCCGCGCACCTTCACCCACCACGCCCGGAACCCGGAGCGGTCGGTGGTGATCGGGGATCCGCACCTCGTGTTCGCCCCGGTGTACGGCCCACCCTTCGTGCGGGATCTCGACGGCGGGCGCCGCTACGCCACGATCGAGGATTTCCGCAACCTGGCCAAGCTCACCCACGCGTCGCCCGCTCTCCACCACGGGGGCGGCACGCTGTGCGAACCGGTGGACCTTCCCGTCAACAAGCGGCACATGGACATGGTCTATGCCCACATCAAGTACCACGACAAGCCCTTCATGGGTTCCGTCACGCATCCCGACCGTGCCCAGGACTCCGTCGACATGGCCAAGGTCCTGGTCGGCGAAGAGGCCCTCGCCGAGCGAACGATGCTGCTGGCCCTGGCCAACGCCAATTCACCCATGTCGTGGGATCACGCCATGCTCGGTTCCGCCAAGGTCTATGCCGAGAACAACCAAGCAACGCTCATCACCCCGTTCATCCTGGCCGGCGCGATGTCGCCTTCCACGGTGGCCGGTGCGGCGACGCAGACGCTGGCCGAGGCGCTGGCGGGCATGGCGTTCACCCAGATCGTGCGTCCGGGTGCGCCGGTGATCTTCGGGTCCTTCGCCAGCTCGATGTCGATGCAGACCGGGGCGCCGACCTTCGGGACGCCGGCGCCGGCGTTGATGCTGTTCGCCGTCGCCCAGCTGGCGAGGCGGCTCGGCGTGCCGTTCCGCTCGGGTGGGAACTTCACGGCTTCGAAGATCGCCGACGCCCAAGCCGCATACGAGAGCGCCATGAGCTTCCTCCCTGCCGTCCAGGCCGGTGTCAACTTCCTGCTGCACAGCGCCGGCTGGCTCGAGGGCGGACTCGCCGTCGGTTACGAGAAGTTCGTGATCGACGCCGACCAGGCGTCCATGATGGAGAGCTGGGTGCGCGGCGTTGCGATGGACGACAACGCCCTCGCCCTCGATGCGATGCTGGAGAACGGTCCGGGGCAGCACTTCCTCGGCACGGCGCACACCATGGCCAACTTCGAGACCGCGTTCTGGCGCTCCGGTCTCGCCGACAACAACAGTTTCGAGCAGTGGGAGATCGACGGATCGCTCGACATGCGCACCCGCGCCAACGCGAAGTGGAAGCAGATGTTGCGCGACTACGAGCCGCCGCCGCTCGATGAGGCGATCGACGAAGCGCTGGTGGATTGGATGGCGCGACGCAAAGCATCGTTCCCCGATTCGAACGTGTAGGAGGCCGGCGTGGAGCACTTGACCACCGAACAGCGAGCAGCGATCCGCAAGCTGCTCGAGCATCCCAAGTTCGAGATCATCCCGATGAAGAACGCCATCGCCCAGTCAGAGCACCTGCCCGAGGGAGCAACGGTCTCGGTTACCGCGTCGCCCGCCAAGACACTCGAGGACACGCTCGACCTGGCGGCCGAGCTGGCGGACCGAGGGCACCGTGTCATCCCGCACCTGTCGGCGCGGATGGTGCGCGATCGCGGACACCTGGAATCGCTCCTCGCCAGGATCGCCGTACTCGGGTTTCGCGACGTGTTCGTCATCGGCGGCGATGCGGAGCACCCCGGCGAGTTCTTCGACGCGGGTGCGCTCCTGCGGGCCATCGCCGACGTCGGGGCAGAGTTCGACTCGGTGGGCATCGGTTCCTACCCCGAGGGTCACCACGTCTTCGACGAGGACACGGCGCGCCGGGCGCTCCACGACAAGCGGCCCTTTGCCGACTACATGACCACCCAGATGTGCTTCGACGCGGACGCCATCGGTACGTGGCTCCGCGCCATGCGGGCGGACGGCATCACGCTCCCGGTGCAGATCGGCCTGGCCGGCGTGGCCGAGCGTCTCAAGCTGTTGCGGATCTCGGCGCGCATCGGCGTCGGGCAGTCGATGAAGTTCCTGTCTCGGCACCGCGGTCTGCTCCGGTCATTCGTCGACCCCGGGGGTTATAGCCCCGACGAGCTGTTGGAGGATCTGGCACCGATCTTGGTTGACCAGGAGGCTGCCGTCACCGGCGTGCACATCTACACCTTCAATCAGATCGACACGACCGAGCGGTGGCGGCACCAGTATCTGGAGAGCCTCTAGGTTCACGCAGCGGAAACGGCGGCCGGGTTGTCCCCGGACGCGATCTCGGCGAGCAGCTTCCGCGCCAGGTCCTCGGCTGGCAGGTCGCTGCGGTACGCGCTGGGCGCGCTGATCCACTCGGCGACGCGGCGCGGATCCACTGCATGTTGCTCGATGAGCACCTTCGCAAGGTCGTCGGTCCAATGCCAGGTCATCGCACGCCCTCCTCTCCGCAACCGGCTCCACCACGGCCAACGTACACCTGGTGTCAAGTCGCCGGTCACAGCGCAATCAGGCGTCGAGACCGGCACTCTCTTGGGCGACGCCGGCCCTCGAGTAGTCACCTGAAATGGCTGGACTCGCGCGACTAGGATCGTTGCCTCGCGCAACCAGCAGGAAAGGGAAGGCATGGGCGTTGTCATTCTGATCGGACGGATTCTCTACGGCATCATCTTCGTGAGCAGCGGCATCATGGGTCACCTGATGGATGCCGATTCCGTGTCGGGCTACGCCCAGAGTCGCGGGATGAAGGAGCCGAAGCTCATGGTCCAGGCGTCCGGCGTACTGATGGCCGCCGGTGGGCTCGGCGTGATCCTCGGCATCTGGGGCGACCTGGCGGCGCTCGGCTTGGCGGTCTACTGCCTGGTCAGCGCGGTCGCCGTCCACGGCTTCTGGAAGGACGAGGACCCGATGATGAAGCAGATGGAGATGACCATGTTCATGAAGAACCTGGCACTCGTCGGAGGCGGTCTCATCCTGTTCGCGCTGATGTCGCTCGACGCCGGCGCAAACGTCGACTTCACGATCACCGACCCGCTTTTCGACACCAGCCTCTGATCCCAGACCACGCAAAGACGCCGGCCCCGGAGACGGGGCCGGCGTCGTCGCGTCTCGTCACTGAGCCTCAGCTCGGGCTGAGGTGGGCCAGGGCGATCGCCGCGTAGAGGGCAACGCCTGGGACCATCGCGTCCTCGTCGAAGACGACACGGTTGGAGTGGTTGCTCGGCGCGTCGCCCGGCGTCTCGTCGGGCGGACATGCGCCGAGGAAGGCCATCGTGCCGGGCACGCGTTCGAGCACGTAGCTCCAGTCCTCGGCGCCCATGATGGGATGGGGCAGCGCTTCGACGGCGTCCTCACCCAGGAGATCGGTGGCCACCTCGGTGACGAACCGGGCGAAGTCGGGATCGTTCATGGTCACCGGGTAGCCGGGGTCGATGAACAGCTCGGCCGTAGCGCCGTGAGCGGCGGCGACGTTGCTCGCGACCTGCTCCAACATCGCGTGAACCGCGGTGCGGGTCTCCGGCGACAGCGTGCGCACGGTCCCGACGAGCAGCGCCGTCTCGGGGATGACGTTGTGGGTGGTCCCGGCGTCGATCTTGCCGAACGTGACCACCGCAGGATCGTGGACGCTGAAGCGGCGGGTCACCGCCGTCTGCACCGCCATGATGATCTCGGCGGCGATCGGCACGGGATCAATGGCGTAGTGGGGCGCCGATGCATGGCCGCCGCGCCCGGTCACCGTGATGTGGATCTCGTCGGCGGAGGCCATCTGTGGCCCGGGCCGGTGCCGAATCGTTCCGGAGGCGAAGTTGGTCGTCACGTGGAGGGCGAAGGCGCCGCTGGGCGGCGGGTCGACGCTCTCGAGCAGGCCCTCTTCGAGCATGAAACGGGCTCCGTGGTGCCCCTCCTCGCCGGGCTGGAACATGAACAGCA
>JBFFFX010000178.1:0-5969 GCA_041557775.1 Acidimicrobiia bacterium
CGGATCGGGTCGAGGAGCTGCCCACCGAACCGACGTTCACCGGTCGTGATGGTCCCCTCGTCGTCATGCCCGGCGTCGATGGCCTCTGGCTGGAGCCGGGTGCGGTGGCCCCCGCCGTCGGCAATGCCTCCGATGCGGGCGCCGTCCCGGTCGATGTGGACGTCGCCTGGTCGCCGCTCCCGCCGGTGATCGATGAGGGCCGCCTCGACGATGGGCTGGCCGAGGCGGCCCGGCTCATCGAGCGGCCCGTCACCGTTCGCGTCGCCGATCGCATCGCCCAGATCGGGAGGGAGACGATCCGGCGCTGGATCGACTCCAGGCAGATCGACGACGCCATCGTCCCCGTTCTCGATCCGGCTCGGGTCCAGCAGTCGCTCGTCCGCATCCTGGAGGAGCTGACGACCGAGGGTACGCCGCCGGTCTTCTCGATCGTCGACGACGCGGTTGCGGTCGAGTTGGGGGAGCCGCCGCTGCGATGCTGTGCGACGGGCGCCGGCGATCTCGTGGTGGAGGCCCTGGAGAACGCGGCTCGCGGCGCCGTCGACCTGCCACTCGTCCCTGCGAAGTCGCCGGATGAGATCGCCGCCGAATACGGCATCACCCAGCTCGTCGGTGAGTTCACGACCAGGCATGCCTGTTGCCAGGGTCGCGTCCGCAACATCCAGCGGATGGCGGACATCGTGCGAGGAGCGGTGATCGCACCGGGCGGCAGGTTCTCGCTGAACGGGTACGTCGGGGAGCGCACCCGCGAGCGAGGCTTCGTCCCGGCAGGGACGATCATCCAGGGGCGTCTCATCGACACGGTCGGGGGCGGGGTGTCGCAATTCGCCACGACGACGTTCAACGCAGCGTTCTTCGCCGGAATGGACTTCATCCGCTACCAGTCGCACTCGATCTACATCTCGCGGTACCCGTACGGCCGCGAAGCGACGGTCAACTATCCGGACGTGGATCTGGAGATCGAGAACAACACGCCGTACCACGTGCTCATCTGGACGTCGTACGAACCCAACTCGATCACCGTCCAGATGTGGTCCACGCCCTACTACGAGGTCGAGCAGACCCGGCAGACTCGCGGACGGGCGGGTTTCTGCACTCGCGTCAGAACGTTCCGGCAGCGGACTGACCCATTGGGCCGGGTGCTCGAGGACTCCGTGTTCGCCACGTATCGCCCCGGTGAAGGTCTCGACTGCGCCGGCAATCCGACGCCTCGGCCCCGGCCCTGACTCCATGGTGGACCTATGAACATCACTGCACCGCTTCGCATCGCCGGCATCTCGGGGAGCCTTCGCACGGGCTCGTACAACACGGCGCTCCTGCGGGCGGCGGCGGAGACGATGCCGCCGCACATGACACTCGAGATCGGTGAGATCGGTGACTTGCCCCTGTACAACCAAGACGTCGAAGTAGCCGGCCTCCCTGAGCCGGTGCAACGACTGCGGCGCCGGGTTGCCGACGCCGATGCGGTCCTGGTCGCCTGTCCCCAGTACAACCGGTCGCTCACCGGTGCGTTGAAGAACGCCGTCGACTGGCTGTCGCGCAACCCGCTGTCACCGATCGACTACAAGCCGGCGGCCATCATCGGAGGCGGTGGTCGCGCCGGGGGAGGCCCGGCCCAGGCACACCTGCGGGAGGTCCTCGGTCACAACCGCGTCCAGATCTACGCAGAGTCCGAGGTGATCGTACCCATGGTCTGGGAGGCGTTCGATGGCGATCTGCAGCTCGTCGACGAGCGAGCGTGGGCGGATCTGCGGACCTTGACTGCCGGGCTGGAGAGGCATATTCGGCACGACCTCCGCCACCGGCCGGCGATCGTTCTGGCGGGGGCGGACGCCGAAGCGATCGCTCCGTATCACCGCGCCGTGATCGCCGACTATCGAGTCGCCGCGGCACGCTCGGAAGCCGAGCTGACCGGCTGCGTGGCCCGCTGGAATCCCGCGGTCGTGGTCGGGGTCGGCGGCGACGAGTCGCTCCGTGCGGCTGCAAGAGCGTCGGGGGTGCCCTTCCTCGGCGCAGACCGGCCTGAAGACCTCGCCGGCGTGCTCGACGAGTCCCCCGCCTAGCTGGCTGCGAAGATATGGTTTGGGGCGCTCGTGACGGCAGCAAACTGCGTTGACAACGGGCTATCAACGGTGCCCAACGAGTGCCGTTGGCGCTTCTTCCGCACTCCGGTAGCGCCGGCGCCTCCTCCGGGGCCGGGGGAATCTGCGAAGCCACCGTCCGCCCGCCGCAGGGGTGTTCAGTACCCCCCTCCGAGCTTGCGATGGTCCCAGGAGACGATGGACACCGGCTCGACGACGACGACCGTGTTCTTGTCGGCGTAGCGCCCGTAGACGGCCTCGAGGGCTGCAGGGTCCAGTTCGACGGCTTCGGATCCGGCCATGCCGTACCTGGCGGTGAGCTTTCCGTAGATCCGCATGACCGCTTCGCGATCCGCCACGAGCCGGGCGTTCCCCTTGACCATGACGCCCCTCAGCTCCGAGTAGTCGCGTCCTGCCTCGACCAGCACGGTGAGCTTCGGGTTGCGGGTCAGGTTCACGATCTTCTGCGATTTCGTGAACGAACGGAAGACGATCTGCCGGTCCTCGACGACGTACCACATCGGTGCGAGGTGGGGGAACCCGTCTGCCCCGACCGTGGCGACCTGCAGTGTGTGGACCTCGTTGAGGAAGTCGTGGACCTCCTGGTCCGTCATGGTGATGTCTTTGCGAGCCATGGCGGGAATGTAGCCCGCCAGGGGGTCCTGCGGCGGGGGACGATTGGCGCTGGTCCTGCCGGTGCCGGATCCGGACAATTGCAGGCGTGCGACCCCGAACCATCGAGAGGCGGGCCTTCCCCGCGAGCCGGCGCGTCGTGCTCGCGGCGCTGCGGGCCGGGCGGCGGCAGGTTCCGGTGCACGGCTTGACCGCCATCGACGTGACGGAGGCGGCGCATCGCATCGCCGCAGCGGCGGTGCCGCCGTCGATCACCGCCTTCGTGGCCGCGTCGGTCGCCAGAGCCGTGGCGCTCCATCCGGAGGTCGCGGCCTACCGTGATTGGTTCGGGAGGCTGGTGATCCATCGCTACGTCGACGTTGCGATGCTGGTGGAGGTCGACGCCGGCGACACTCGCTTCCCGCTCGCTCATGTGATCCGGGACGCCGACGTGCGCAGGGTGGACGACCTCAGTGCCGAGATCCGGTCGGTGAAGGCGGACGCCGCGACGAGTCCGAGCGGTCGGCTTCTTCGCGGTTCGTCGCGGTGGCTGACTCGGGTGCCCGGGCTCTGGCGCGTGATCTATGCAGCGCTGGCGAGGTCGCCGCGGCTGCGGGCTCGCGCCGGAACCGTCGCGGTCACCGCGATCGGGATGTTCGCCGGCGGCTCGGGCAGTGGGATCGCACATCCCACCACGATGACCCTGACCGTGCTGATCGGCGGGATGAGTGATCGTCCTGCCGTCGTCGATGGCGCCGTCGCCGTGCGGACGATGCTGGACGTGACGATCACGGTCGACCACCGGGTTGTCGATGGTGCCCCCGCCGCGAGGTTTGCGGCCGATCTGCGCCGAATCCTCGAAGGCGCCGAAGTGCTGCGGTGAGTCGCTGGACTCAAATGGGCGCGCCCCCGCACAATCTCCAGCAAGAGCGACTCGATGACTCCTATAATCGGACCCGTTCATATTTGAACGTGGGGAAATGGGGACGGCCGTATGGCCGCATCATGTGCCGTAGGCACAACCGGGCCGATTGACCGGTGGCGTGCGCGTGGGGGTACGCGCTCACCGCCTGAGGCGATCGCGTCCGTGCGAGATGGGGGCGCACGATGACCTTTGCGGAGCTCTACGAGGGCAGGCCAATCGAATCACCGGAGCCGGAGGACGCCGAACTGGATCGGTTGCAGGCTCGTCTCGACGAACTGTCCGAGCGAGTCCGCGCCGCGATGCCGGAGGGCTACCGGTTGGATGCGTTGATCAAAGCCTCGTCCGAGGCCCACGAGACGGAGGACGTGTTCGACATCACCGCCGAGCAGGAGGCGTTGAGCGGGTTGAGCGGTCCGCTGGTGGTGCCGGGCAAGACACCAGCTCCGGCGTTCGCCACGCGGCAGGCGGCGCAGGTCAGGGCGGGAACGAAGCCGACTCGAGGCGGGCGGCGTCGCTGGCTGTGGGTCATCGCCCTGATCATCTTGCTCGCCGCGGCGGCGGCGTTGTTGTTCGTCGGCCCGAGCTTGGCATAGACCCCGCTTCGCCAAACGCGCCGGCGCACCGTTACACTCCGCCCGGCTCGAAATGACCCCTGCTCTCGGAGATCCCGGGGGCCTTTCGCGTCTGGCGAATGTCCACAGGAGGTGTGAGCTGTTGCGTTCCTATGAGCTGATGATGATCCATCGGCCCGAGTTGTCGGAGGCCGATGTTCGGGGCGAAGTCGGTCTGGTCGAGAGGGCCATTGCCGAAGCCGGCTCTGTGACCAGTACCGACTTCTGGGGCAAGCGGCGGTTTGCCTATGAGATCAACCACCTGCACGAGGGCTACTACTCGATAGTGGCCTTCGATGCCGACTTCGAGATCGTTGACCGACTCGACCGGGCGCTCGGCTTGTCCGACGCCGTCGTACGCCACAAGATCGTGAGGACCAGCGCGGCGTGACCGAGACGTTCTGGTCCAACCAGGCGTTCGTGTCACAGCGATCCGTCACCATGGATCCACGTAGACGAGAGAGATCGAGATGCCTATCAACAGTGTGACCCTCATTGGAAACCTCGTGGACGACCCCGAGCTGCGCTTCACGCCATCCGGGGTGGCCATGGCCAACATCCGGTTCGCCGTCAATCGGCGCTACCAAGACCGGAACAACGAATGGCAGGAAGAGACGAGCTTCTTCGGCGGCACGCTGTGGCGTGAAGCGGCCGAGAACGCGGCTGAGTCGCTGACGAAGGGGATACGGGTGATCGTCACCGGGCAGCTCCAGCAGCGGTCCTGGGAGACCCAGGAAGGCGACCGCCGTTCTGTCGTCGAAGTCCGTATCGACGAGATCGGGCCTTCGCTGCGCTGGGCGACCGCGACCGTGACGCGCACTCCCCGAGGCGATTGGCAACCCCAGCAAGATTCGACGCCACCCGCCCCGGTGGTCCGCGACGACTACGGACCCGACGAGGCACCCTTCTAGCCGCCCTTTTCACACGCAAACATTCCCGAGGAGACCAATTACCCATGCCACCGAGAAAGCGAGTGACCAAGCGGAGGCGCCCTGCCTCCGACTCCCGAAAGCGGAAGCGGATCGTCCACAAGTTCGGCGACGATGACGTCGTTGACTACAAGGACGTCGCCCTGCTCCGCAAGTTCATGTCCGACCGCGGCAAGATCCGCTCCCGGCGCGTGACGGGGCTCAGCCCGAAGCGCCAGCGCGAGGTAGCCCGTGCCATCAAGAATGCGCGGGAGATGGGTCTGCTTCCCTACACGCAGCAGCGCTCATGAGCATGAAGGTCATCTTGCTCCAAGACGTGCCGGACCTGGGCTCGCGCGGCGCTGTCGTCGATGTCGCCGACGGCTACGCCCGCAACTACCTCGTGCCCAAGGGCAAGGCGGTGAAGGCGACCGCCGGTGCCATCGCGCAGGCCGATGCCATGCAGAAGGCCCGCGAGGAAGCTGAGCGGCGCGGCAAAGAGGAAGCGGAACAGCTCGCATCGAGCCTCGTCGCTACCCGCGTCGTCGTCGCCGCCCGCGCCGGCGACGAGGGCCGGCTCTACGGCTCCATCGCCGAGCACGATGTGGTCGAGGCGATCAAGAAGTTCACCGGTGTCGAAGTGGATCGGAAGATCGTGAGCATCGACACCCCGATCCGCGAGATCGGTTTGCACGAAGTGACGATTCGGCCCCACGCCGAGGTCGAGTTCAAGGTCACGCTCGACGTGATCCCCGTTTAGCAGGGTGCGTCTCGCCCGGCTCACGGGCCGAAGCACCGCGTCGCAGTGCGCAGTATCGCGAGCGATCGATCC
>JBFFFX010000179.1:0-5965 GCA_041557775.1 Acidimicrobiia bacterium
CTGGGAGCTGACCAACATGCGGCTGCTCCTGCCGCTCACCGTGATCGTGCAGGTCCTGCTCGGAGCCGGCTTCGTCCTCGGGATCGGACTCTTCTTCGACGACATCCCGGTGCGCGCTGCGGTGTTCCTCTCGACCGGCGCCGGCGTCGTGACCCTGATCACCGTCGGCCTCGTGATGGGACCCCAGCTCGTCGCGATGCAGAAGCAGGCCGGCACCTACGACTTCATGTGGTCGCTGCCGGTACCCCGCAGCGCAGCCTCCGCGGCCTGGGTGGCGCTGAACATCATCATCGCCGTCCCGGGGCTGGTCGCCGCGCTGGTCGGGGCGGCGTGGCGCTACCAGCGCGACTTCGACGTGACCTGGGAGATCGTGCCCGCAGTGCTGGCCACTCTCGTCACCGGGACCTTGCTCGGGTATGCCCTCGCCCACGGCGTCCCCAAGCCGGAGATCACCCAGATGATCTCGCAGCTGCTCATCTTCGTGATCGTCGGCTTCTCCCCGATCAACTACCCGCCGGAGAACCTGCCCTCGTGGCTGGCGGACGTCCACGACTACCTCCCCTTCGCCCACATGGCCGGGGTGGTGCGCAGCGGTTTGACGGAGGGCCTGATCAACGAGGCGGGACGCTCCTACGTCGTCCTCGCCGTGTGGGCGCTCGTCGCCCTCGCGATCACGATCCTGGTCCTGAGGCGGCGCCGGTGACTGCCTCGCTGAACGCGCCGATCCGCTCCGGCTGGCCGTATTGGTGGCAGAGCTACGTCGCGATGCTCCGCTTCGACATCACGAACCTGCGCACCTACCTCGTGTTGCTGCTCATCATCCAGGTGTTGATGGGCGCCGGCATGGCATACATCTACGGCTTCTACCTCGGCGACGTCCCGCCGCTCGGCCAGCTGTTCATCGTGACCGGCATCCCCGCCCTCGCCCTCGTCCCCCTCGGCATGGTCTGGGTACCCAGCCTGATCGGCCAGCACAAGCTGCGTGAGACGTACGACTTCCTGTGGTCGATGCCGGTGCCGCGCATCGTCTCCGCCGCATCGACCTTCACGACCTTCACCGTCCTCGCGATCCCGGGGACTGCGATGGCATTGCTGGTGGCGGCGCTCCGCTACGACGTCGACCTCTCGGTCTCGTGGTTGGTCCTCCCCGCGATCGCCCTGTCGTCGCTGATGGCGACCTCGGTCGGCTTCGGCCTCGGCCATGCGGTCTCCGACCCACGGGTGACGAACCTGATCACGAACGTCATCATCTTCGCCGTGCTCCTGTTCTCGCCGATCGTGGTGCCGATCGAGCTGTTCCCGGAGTGGCTGGCGGACACGCATCGGGTGCTCCCCTTCTACCCGATGGCCACGATCATCCGCGATGCCTTGAGCGACGGCCTCGTCACCGGAGTCGGCTCCGCCTACCTCACGCTCGGCGCTTGGACCGCCGGGTCGTGGGTCGTTGCTGCGTGGGTGGTGGGTCGGCGGGGCTGAGATCAGGCCGGCAACGGCTCGCGCAGTGCCTCGGCAATGGCGTTGGCCCACTCCCGGATCTCCGGCCAGTCGCGGAAGTCGCCCTCCGGCGCCCTGAAGGCTTTCACCATCGCCCGCTCGCCGAAGCCCAGCTCGTCCTTGTCGAGCTTCCCCGCGAAGACCCGGTGCTCGACCGCACCCGTCGTCGCGGCGAGGTCGGCGACGTCGACGGGATCCTCGTCGGGCATCGGCGGGTCACCGACAGGTCCGCTGGAGAACAGCCACACAGGCCGGGCGGCGAGGGCGGCGGCGTTTCTCTCGACGTAACTGCGGGCGTCGCGGGTCCAATGCCCCGCGTAGACCGCGCTCCCGATCACCAGCGCATCGAATCCGCCGGCCGGGGCGGCGGCGCCGACCGCCGACACGGTCGTTTCGATGCCCGCCTCGGTCAGCGCCTCGCCGATGGCCTCGGCGATTCCGTACGTTGCTCCGTGCTTCGATCCCACGGCGACGAGCACGCGCATGTCGATCTCCTCTGGTCGTCTCGATCTCGACCGTACGCTGGAAGCGGGGCGCCGGGCACCGTCGAAGGTCCCCGCCGGCTACGACGGTCTCACCGCCGTCCGAGCCAGTGAAGGATGAGCTCGGCGTCGAGCTGCGAGGTGACGGTGTACCTGCCGGACAACGAGCCGTCGCGCAGGAGCTGCACGGTGCGCATCCCCGCGGCGACGGCGGCATCGGCGCCGACCTCCGTGTCGTCGATCGCCAGGCACTGCGTCGCGTCGAGGCGGAGACCGGCGGCGGCCGAGAGGTACAGGTCCGGCGCCGGTTTGGAACGGACCACCTCATCGCCGGCGACCGTCACGTCGAAGAATCGGTCGAGATCGAACTTGCGCAGCTTCAGATCGAGGTTGGCGCGGCTGCTCGACGATGCCACCGCCAGTGGAATGCCTTCCGACGCCAGCGTCCGGACCGCCGTCAGGGCGTCCGGAAAGGCCTCCAGCTCGGCCGCCAGCAGCTCGCGGCGCACCACGTCGGTCTCGGCGAGCAGGTCATGGGCCGGATCGACTTCGACGAGTCGCCGGTAGTAGGCCGCCGTGTCCGGCCCGCTCGTGCCCCGAGTGGCGATGTGATCCCCCGGACTCGGCTCGTACCCGTGACGACCGAGCACCACCGACCAGGCGTGCTCGGAGATCGGCTCGCTGTCGACGAGCACCCCGTCGCAGTCGAACACCACGGCGCGCACTGAAGTCAGCTCGTTGCCCGGGAACGGATCAGCTCCGACACCTTGCGGGGATCGGCCTTGCCCCCGGTCGCCCGCATCACCTGACCGACGAGGAAGCCGACCGGCTTCATGTCCCCGTCGCGCAGTCGCACCAGCGCATCGGGGTGCTCCGCCAGCACGGCATCGACCTCCGCCTCGATGAGGCTGTCGTCGGAGATCTGGATGAGGTCGCGCGCCTCGGCGACCTGCTGCGGTCGGCCCTCACCGGCGAGGACCCCGCGCAACACGTCCTTGGCGGCCGATGCCGAAACGGTGCCGTCGCCGACCATCCGGTGGAGCGCCACGAGATCGTCCGGCGTGACCGCCGTCTCGTCGAGGTCCAGTTGCTCCTGGCGGAGGTAGGCGACGACCTCGCCGGTGATCCAGTTGCCCGCCGCTCTCGCCTCGGCGCCGGCGGCAACGGCGTCGTCGAAGAGACGGCCGAGCTCCGGGTCGGCGACGAGAGAGGCGGCGGTGGCGGCATCCACGCCGGCCCCCAGGTAGCGAGCCCGCCGCGCCGCCGGCAGCTCGGGCAGCGCCCCCCTCACCCGGTCCCGCCACTGCGGACCGACCTCCAGCGGCACGAGGTCGGGTTCCTGGAAGTAGCGGTAGTCCTCGGATTCCTCTTTCGAGCGCATCGACGAGGTGGCGCCGGCGCCCTCATTCCAGTGGCGAGTCTCCTGGACGACCACGCTGCCGGATCGCACGACCTGGATCTGGCGTTCGATCTCGAAGCCGACCGCTCGCTGCAACGACCGCATCGAGTTCATGTTCTTGACCTCGGCCCGCGTGCCGAACTCCGCGGAACCGGCCGGCCGCACCGAGATGTTGGCGTCGAACCGCATGGAGCCCTCTTCGAGCCGCGCATCGGAGACCCCCAGCGTGCGCACGATGCGCTGCAGCTCCACGGCGTACGCCCGGGACTGCTCCGGGGTGCGGAGGTCCGGCTCGCTGACGATCTCGACGAGCGGCACGCCGGATCGGTTGAAGTCGAGCAGCGAGTGCTCGGCGTCGTGGATGCGTCCGCCCTCGCTCCCGTGGAGGCTCTTGCCGGTGTCCTCCTCCATGTGCACCCGGGTGATCCCGACCCGCACCGTCTCATCGCCCACCGGGACATCGAGATACCCGTCGACGCAGAGCGGGATGTCGTACTGGGAGATCTGGTAGTTCTTCGGCAGGTCGGGGTAGAAGTAGTTCTTGCGGTGGAAGAGCGAGTGCTCGACCAGTTCGCAGTTGAGTGCGGCGCCTATCCGGAGGATACGCTCGATCGCCTCCTGGTTCGGCACGGGAAGGGCCCCCGGCAGACCGAGACACACCGGGCACACGTTCGTGTTGGGCTCCGCCCCGAACTCCACCGCACAGCCGCAGAACATCTTCGAGCGCGTCGTCAGCTCGACGTGGGTCTCGATCCCGATGACCGCCTCGTAGTCGGTCACGGCAGCTTCACCTCCGAGGTGGCGAGCGCCGGCCGCGCTTCGAAACCTGCCAGCCGTTCGACCTCGGCGGCAACGCGGAACATCGCCTCTTCGCCGAGCGCCGGCGCCATCACCTGGAACCCGATCGGGAGACCGCCCTCGTCGAGTCCAACCGGCACCGAGATGCCGGGATCGCCGGCGAGGTTGCTCGGAATCGTGAACACGTCGGAGAGGTACATGGTGAGCGGGTCGTCGGTCTTCTCGCCGAGGGCGAAGGCCGTCGTCGGACTGGTCGGCGAGACCAGCACGTCCACGTGCGCATAGGCGGCGGCGAAGTCGCGGCGCAGCAGTGTGCGGACCTTCTGCGCCTGCCCGTAGAAGGCGTCGTAGTAGCCGGCGCTGAGCGCATAGGTACCCAGCAAGATGCGCCGCGTGACCTCCGGACCGAAGCCCTCGCCCCGGGTCTTGGCCATCATCTCCTCCGTGGTCGCACCCTCGACCCGGAGGCCGTACCGGACGCCGTCGAACCTGGCCAGATTGGCCGAGCACTCCGCAGGGGCGATGAGGTAGTAGGTCGACAGCGCGTCGCCTGCGGTGGGCAGCGAGACATCGACGATCTCGGCGCCGGCGGTGGCGAGACGATCCACGGTCGCCCGGAAGGCGGCGGCCACCTCGGGCTGCGTCCCCTCCCCCGACATCTCGCGAGCGATACCGATGCGCATCCCTGCGACGCCGGCATCGAGCGACCGCGAGATCGGCGGGATCTCCTGACGGATGCTCGTCGCGTCGCGCGGGTCCCAGCCGGCGGTGGCTTCCAGAAGCGTCGCCGCATCTTGCACGGAACGGGCGAGCGGTCCGATCTGATCGAGCGAGGACGCAAATGCGATCAACCCGTAGCGGCTGACCAGGCCATACGTCGGCTTGGCGCCCACGAGTCCACACAAGGATGCGGGCTGGCGGACGGAACCGCCCGTGTCGCTGCCCAGAGCGCCGAAGGCCGAGCCCGCCGACACGACGGCGGCAGCACCGCCCGAGGATCCACCCGGCACCCGATCCGCATCCCACGGGTTGCGGGTCGGTCCGTAGGCCGAGTTCTCCGTCGACGACCCCATGGCGAACTCGTCGAGGTTGGTCTTCCCGGTGATCACGGCGCCGGCTTCCCGGAGCCGGGTGACCACGGTGGCGTCGTACGGCGGGACGTACCCGGCGAGGATCATCGACGAGCATGTGGTCTCCATGCCCCGGGTGCAGAGGTTGTCCTTGAGCGCGATCGGAATGCCGTGCAGCGGACCGCGATCCGTACCGGCCGCCAGTTCCGCGTCGGCGGCCGCCGCTGCGGCCCGGGCGCCCTCCTGATCGAGGGTGAGGTAGGCGTGGAGATGCGCCTCGGTGATGGCGGCGCGGGCGTTGACGGCCTCGAAGAGGTCGACGGCGGTGAAGTCGCCGGCCCGCAGACCGGCACTCGCCGCGGTGATCGTGAGATCGGCGAGGTCTGCCATCACTGCACGTCGAGGATGCGGGGGACGCGGAAGTAGCCGCCCTCGACGTCGGGGGCCTGCTGCAGCACCTCATCCCGGTCGAGCGAAGGGGTGACCTCGTCGTCCCGGAACGCGTTCGTCATCGGGAACGGATGCGACGTGGGAGGAACTCCCTCAGTCGGCATCGCTTGGATTCGCTCAGCGTGGTCGAGGATCTGATCGAGCTGGGCTCCGTACAGCTCCAGCTGCTCTTCGGTCAGCGAGAGGCGGGCGAGCTTGGCCACCTTGGCGATGTCCATGTGTACCGGCATAGGTGCGCGAGGTTAGTTGTGCCCTGGACCCGGCGATCCTCC
>JBFFFX010000180.1:0-5941 GCA_041557775.1 Acidimicrobiia bacterium
ACGTGTTGGGGCCGTTGTGCAACCCGGCACGGGCCACGCGGTACGCCGTCGGAGTTGCCGACCCGAAGCTCGCCGGCAACATGATCGAAGTGCTGCGCAACACGGGCGCCGAGATGGCCTTCGTGTTCTACGGGGAAGATGGGCTCGATGAGCTGACCACGACGGGACCGTCCTTCATCTACCGGCTCATCGACGGTGAGATCACTCATGCGGAGTTCACACCCGAGGACTTCGGCATCAGGCGGGCGAAGCTCGATGACCTGTTGGGCGGCGACGTTGCGGAGAACAAGGCGATCACCCTCGATGTGCTGGCCGGCGTTCCCGGTCCGAAGCGAGATATCGCCCTCATCAACGCCGCACCTGCCATCGTTGCCGCCGGACTCGCGGACGGCTTCACCGAGGCGATGGAACTGGCCATCCAGTCGCTCGATTCGGGCGATGCCATGGCGGTGTTGGAGCGGGCGGTTGCCTTTTCGCGGGAGGTGTGATCTCCTTGGTGCGTCCGTGGAACGCTCTCTATCCGGCGGGAGTGCCCGGGGAGGTCGAGATCCCCGATCTCCGGCTCGACGAGGTGTTTCGTCGTACGGTCGCGGAACACGGCGACCGCCGTGCGCTTGTGTTCTTCGACCGCGAGTTCACCTACGGCGAGCTCGACGTACTCATCGACCGCGCCGCGGCGGGGCTGCAAGCGCTCGGATTCGGTGCGGGCGATCGGGCGTCGGTATTCATGCCCAACTGTCCGCAGCTCGTCATCGCCTACGAGGCCATCTGGCGCTGTGGGGGCGTGGTGGTGCCGAGCAACCCGCTGTACACCGCAGCCGAGTTCGGACACCAAGCGGCCGATGCAGGGTCGAAGATCGCAGTCGTCTTGTCGCCGCTGTATCCGCAGGTGGCCGCTGCGATTGCCGAGACACCGATCGAGCACGTTGTCGTCACCAACATCAAGGAGTACTTCAAAGGTCCGACCAAGGCGTTGTTCACGCTGCTGCGCGAGCGCCGCGGCGGGCACCGCATCGAGCTGCCCGATGACGACCGCACCCATGAGTGGGCCGACCTCATGGAGTACGACGTGCCGACGCCCCACGAGGGCGGCGACCCGCAGGACCCTGCGGTGCTCATGTACACGGGAGGGACGACGGGTATCCCGAAGGCTGCGCAGCTGACCCATCGCAATCTGGTCGCCAACGCAACGCAGTTGTCGGCCTTCGTGCCCGACCTCGTGGCGGGTGAAGAGGTCGTGCTGACCGCAGTTCCGCTGACCCACGCCTACGCCATCTCGGTCGGTCTCAACCTCAGTGTCGCCAATGCCTTCACCCAGCTGCTGATTCCCGATCCCCGGGATCTCAACGGTCTGCTCGCCGTCATCGACCGGCACCGGCCCACCGTGTTCCCCGCGGTGCCGACGCTCTACGGCGCGATCGCCCGACACCGCCACGTCCGGTCGGGCCGCTACGACGTGTCGTCCATCTCCTACTGCATCTCCGGGGCGGCGCCGCTGCCGCCGGACATCCACAGCGAGTTCACGGAGGTCACCGGCGCACAGCTCGTCGAAGGCTATGGGTTGTCGGAGGCGTCACCGGTCACGCACTGCAACCCGCTCGATGGCTCAGGCGTGGTGGGCACGATCGGGATTCCGCTCCCCGGGACAGACGCCAGGCTGGTCGACGAGGAAACCGAGTCCCTGCCGGTGGCGCCGGGCGAACGAGGGATTCTGTGTGTAGCCGGTCCGCAAGTCATGAGTGGCTACTGGAACCAACCAGAGGAGACGGCCGCAACGCTGCGCAGCGACGATGCCGGCGTCGCATGGCTGCACACCGGCGACGTCGCCGTCATGGACGAAGACGGCAGGTTTCGCATCGTCGATCGCAAGAAGGACATGATCCTCGGCCCCGGAGGTTTCAACGTCTATCCGCGCGAGGTCGAGGACGTGCTGCACGCACATCCGGCGGTCGCCGCAGCCGGGGTCATCGGCATGCCGCCTGATTCCGACAAGCAACGGGTCAAGGCCTTCGTCGTGCTCCGCGAGGGAGTCGACGTCGACGAGACAGAGCTGATCGACCACTGCCGGCAGCGCCTGGCGCGCTACAAGGTCCCGCGCGAGATCGAGTATCGCGACGAGCTACCGATGACGTTCGTCGGCAAGGTGCTCCGGCGGCGCCTCGCCGACGACGAAAGGTGAACAATCCGTGAACAGTCATCGGCAGGTTCCCGGTTGGCGGCGCGTCCGCCTATCGTCTTCCTCGATGCGCCGGTGGATTCTGCTCACGATGGTTCTGGCCCTGCTCGCCGCAGCCTGCGGCGGCAGCGCGGCCACCACACGCGAGGCCGCCGATACTGCGTCGGCGACCACGGCTGCGTCGGCGACCGATGCGAGCGACACCGCGGCTCCGGCGACGGAGGGTCCGGACGACGCCGATGCGGGCGGCACCGGGGACGACGATGGCGATGCAAGCCCCGTGGGCGATACCGGCAATGGTGATGCAGCAACGACGACCAGCTCCGCACCGGCGCCGCAGCCCGACGGCCCTGCCGCTCCCGACTTCGCGCTCGCTCTCGCCAACGGGGGCACGTTCTCCCTCAGCGCCGAGCAGAAGCCGGTCTATCTGATCTTCTGGGCTGAGTGGTGACCGTCATGTCGACGGGAGTTGCCCGTCGTCGCTGAGATCTCCAAGGACTACGAGGGCCAGGTCGAGTTCGTTGCCGTTGCCGGCCGGGCCGGTTTCGACGCATCGGCAGCCCGCGCCGACGAGCTGTTCGGCGATGCGCTCCTGTGGGGTCTGGACGACTCGATCTGGGACCTCTACGGCATCCCGTATCAACCCGTCACCGTGCTGATCACGGGGGGCGATGTCATCGTCGACACGTGGGCGGGTCTGTTGGACGAATCCGACATACGCATCCGTATCGATTCGCTCGTCGCTCTCGGCGCCTGAGCGCCCCCGCAGCTGGGTCGGCCGCGCCTCAGTCATCGTCCGGTGCGGCTCCCGGCACCGGTGCGCTCGCAACGGAGGCCCGACGGCCGGCCACCACGGCGCCGAGAAGGCCGATGACCACGGCAGCGACGTACCACAGCACCGGACCCGCGGTGAGGGTGGGACGGAGAGGTTCGGTGAGGAGGCGGACCGCCCCGGCGACCGCCAGCGCAAGACCGGCGACGGTCCCCGGCGCGGGAGGCCGGGCGCGGCGCCACCAGGCGACGACGATGGCGGCCGCCGCAAGTCCAAGCGCCGCATACAGCTCTACGGGATGCCGACCAGTTGCGGAACCCGGCTGAGTCATCGCCCACGGCAGGTCGCTGGACGAGCCGAGACAGGCGTCGCGGGCCAGGCATCCTGCGTGCCAGCCCGCCAAGCCGGCCAGCGATGCGGCGGCGAGTCCGTCGAGCACGGGCCACACCTCCCGGCGGCCCAGCCATGACGCCGTCCCGACGGCGGCGAGGGACGCCCAGCCGGTGGCGACGCCGGCCCGCACGATCAGGACATCGGCGGGGTTGGTGAGCGGGTTGACTCCATCCGAGACCATGGCGGCGATGCGCCCGGCGAAGACTCCGACGAACGTGGCGGTGAGGGCGACCTCCCAGAGGTTTTGGGTGCACTCGGAGGCGTTGCCCCGTTTCGCCTCCCAGCGCAGCACGGCGTACAGCGCCGCAACGGCGATGGCGACGGCGCCGAGAAGCGTGAACTCCACCGTCAGCTCCTTGCCAGCAACTCGTCGATCTGCAGGGCCAGCGTTCGTTCGTCCAGGACGCCGGTGTGTAGAGCGAAGAGCTCGCCCCCGGCGTGGAAGAAGAAGGTGAGCGGTACCGCCCGGGAACCACCCAGATCGGCGGGCACGTTCCCACCGCGGTCCGCCCAGTGCTCGAGCGGGGCGTCGGGGAAGAACTCGGCGATGAACCGCCGAGCGTCGGTCTGGTCGTCGCGGACGTTCAGGGCGATGAAGCGCACCTCGCCTTCGAACCGAGCCGCAGCTCGTTCGAGCAGCGGCGCTTCGCTGCGGCAAGGGATGCACCACGAAGCCCAGACGTTGAGGACGGTGGGCAGCTCCGACACCTCCAGCGCCTCGGTGACCTCGCCCGTCGAGATCGCAGGAAGCTCGGGGACGGTGTCGATATCGACCCCCGACGACGAGCACGCTGCGGCAGCCAGGGCCACGATCGCCGACGCGGCGAGGATACGGGGGGACATCCGGCGAGTGTAGGGACGGCGGGTCGCTAGCCCGATCGTGTGATGATGTCCCGTCCGTGGGGCACCCACCAGTCGATCTCCGGACCCTTCGGCACGATCCGCGTCGGGTTGAGCCGCTCGTGGGTGCCGAAGTAGTGCCGCTTGATATGGTCGAAGTTCGTCGTGTCGTGGAAGCCGTCACGCTGGTAGAGGTCGCGGGCGTAGGCCCAGAGGTGGGGATAGTCGGCGAGCCGGCGCAGGTTGCACTTGAAGTGCGAGTAGTAGACGGCGTCGAAGCGCACGAGTGTCGTGAAGAGGCGGATGTCGGCCTCGGTCAGCTGATCGCCAACGAGGAATCGCTGCTCAGAGAGCCGATCCTCGAGCTGGTCCAGGGTGGCGAACAGCGCATCGAAGGCACGCTCGTAGGCTGCCTGCGTCGTGGCGAATCCCGCTTTGTAGACCCCGTTGTTGACGTTGTGGAAGATGAGCTCGTCGAGGTCGTGGATCTCGTCGCGCAATGCTTCGGGGTACAGGTCGACGCCCGAGGTGGCGAAGCCGGCGAAGGCGGTGTGCATCTGCACGGTGATGAACGGATAGTCGTTGGTGACGATGCGGCCGGTCGTGCGGTCCCAGATCGCGGGCACCGTGTAGCGCCCGCGGAACGACGGGTCGGTGGCGAGGTACGCCTCCGAGAGGTACGCGAAGCCGTTGACCGGGTCGGGCCCGTGGCCGGGGCCTTCGGTGAATCGCCAGCCGCGGTGGTCCCGGATGGGATCCACGACGGACATCGAGATCACGTCCTCGAGGCCGAGCAGCTCGCGCACGATGATGGCGCGGTGGGCCCAGGGACACGCGAGGGAGACGTAGAGGTGGTAGCGACCGGCCTCGGCGGGGAAGTTGCTCGAGCCGTCGGCGGTGATCCGATCCGTGAATGCGTTGGGCTGGCGCACGAAGCTGCCGTCCCCCGCCGTCTCGGGTTGAAACTGGGCGCCGTGCGTCGTGGTCGTCATGGCCCGAGCCTATCTCTGCGCGGGATCGAGCGCACCGGTGCCGGGACGAACGCGTGGTGTGAACCTGCGACGCTGCGGTCCCGGTCGTTGTGATCAGCCCGCCCGGCGGCGCAGCTCACCCATCACCGATGAGGGCGCCACGCCGCGCTCGGCCAGGAGCACCAGCAGGTGGTAGACGAGATCGGCGGCCTCTTCGGCGAGGCGCGCGTCGGTGGCGTTCCCCGTCTCGTGATCCTTGGCGGCCAGGAGCACCTCCGTCGCCTCCTCGGTCACCTTGCGGCCGGCAACGTCGACGCCGCCGTCGAGAAGCGTTGTCGTGTAGCTGCCGGCGGGGCGTGCGGCCGCCCGGGCGGCGATCACGTCCCACAACGCCTCGAGTCCGGCAAAGCCCTGGAGCCGCCGACCTGGTCCATCGTCGAAGCACGACGTGGTGCCGGTGTGGCACGCCGGTCCGGCGGGGCGCACCCGCAGCAGCAGTGCATCACCGTCGCAGTCGGCGGCGAGGTCGACCAGGTGCAGCGTGTTGCCGCTGGTCTCGCCCTTCATCCACAGCCGCCGGCGGGAACGCGACCAGAAGTGCACGTTGCCGGTCTCTCGAGTGAGGCGGAGCGACTCGGGGCTGAGCCAGCCCAGCATCAGCACCTGACCGGTGTCGGCGTCCTGGACTATTCCGGCGACGAGTCCGTCGGCGTCGAAGGCGAGTTCCTCCATCATGCCTCCAGCCGCACCGGGATGCCGGCGCTCGCCAGGCCGGCCTTGAGATCGGCG
>JBFFFX010000181.1:0-5931 GCA_041557775.1 Acidimicrobiia bacterium
GACGCGGCGACAGGGGCGGTGGGGGAGCAGGCGTTCACTGCCGCGGCCACCGTCACATTCCACGCACTGAAGCCGGGGCACCTGCTCGGTGACGGCCCCGAGCGGTGTGGAGCGGTCGACGTGGTCGACATTGGACTGCGCGGCGGCGAGCCCGAACTGATGGTGTGCGAGGCATCGGACGCTCCCCGTCCGCCCCGATTGCGCACGGCGCACAAGTGGTCGGCGGGCTCGGTCGCGGTGGTCGGCGGCTCGCCGGGACTCACCGGGGCGGCGCTCCTCACGGCGCGCGCCGCACTGCACGCCGGCGCGGGGGCGGTCACGGTGATGTGTCCGGCGAGGTTGCAGGCGGTGTACGCGGCCCAGGCTCCGGGGCTCTTGACCCGGGCGATCGGGAGTGGAGCGCGACTCGGCGCAAACGATGTCGAAGAGGTCCTCGAAGCGGCTCAACGGTTCGATGTGATGGTCGTTGGGCCGGGACTGGGTCTGGAGGTCGGCGACCTCGTCTCGCAGCTCGTGCTGCGCTGGTCTGGCAAGCTGTTGGTCGATGCCGACGGGTTGAACGCCCTCGACGGTCCGGGAGCGCTGCGGGCGCGGCAGTCGCCGACGATCATCACGCCCCACGCGGGGGAGTTCCACCGGCTCACCGATCGCGAGGCAACCCACACCGAGGCCGCGGAGCTGGCGAGGCACACGCATGTCACCGTCCTGTTGAAGGGGAACCCGACGTTCGTCATGGGCGAGACCGGCCGCTGGGCGGTGACGAGCGGCGGACCGGAGCTGGCGACCATCGGCACCGGCGACGTGCTCGGGGGCCTCATCGCCGCCCTTTGGGCGCGCGGCCTCGGCGACGACGAGGCGGCGAGATCCGGGGCGTATTGGCACGGCCGGGCGGGTGCCGACCTGGCAGCGGCGGGCACGGTCACCGCGGTCGAGCTCGCTGCTGCGATCGGGAGGTACGCCTGGTGAGGCCGACGTGGATCGAAGTAGATCTGGATGCGATCCGCCACAACGTCGCCGCAGTGGCCGCCCACGTCGCCCCGGCCTCGGTGTGCGCCGTGGTCAAAGCCGACGCCTACGGCCACGGTGACGTTCCGGTGGCCCACGCCGCGCTGGAGGCGGGTGCGACGAGCCTGGCGGTCGCGCTGGTCGCCGAGGGTGTGCGTCTGCGCGAGGCCGCCATCGAGGCCCCGATTCTCCTGCTGTCGGAGGCCACGGTGGACGACATCGCGCGCATCGTCGAGTGGAGACTGACGCCCACGGTCTACAACGCCGCCTTCGTTGAGGCCCTGAACGCCGCGGCGACGGACGAGCCCATTCCGGTGCACCTCAAGGTCGATACCGGTATGCATCGCGTCGGGGCTCGGCACGATGTCGCCGTCGAGTTGGCGCGGCGCATCGATGCGTCCGGCGGTGTCATGCTCGCCGGGGTGTGGACCCATCTCGCCGTTGCCGAGGAGGATGATCAGTACACGGCGTTGCAGGTCGAGCGGTTCGCTGCGTTCCTCGCCGAGCTCGGCATGGATGGGATCGTCCCAGGCATCCGCCACTGCGCAAACACGGCGGCATCGCTCGAGCACCCGAGTGCGCAGTTCGACATGGTCCGCCTCGGGCTCGGCATGTATGGCATGCGACCCGCCCCGGACTGTGGCCTTGCGGTCGAGCTGCGTCCGGCGATGCGGGTGGTGTCGCATGTGTCCCATGTGCGCCGCCTCCCGGCCGGGGCGAGGCCCTCGTACGGACGGCGGCGTCCCCTCGAGCGCGAATCGACGGTCGTCACCGTGCCGATCGGCTACGCCGACGGCGTCACCCGCCGCCTCTCGTTCACGGGCGGCCAGGTGCTCATCGGCGGCGAGCGCTATCCCTTCGCCGGCACGATCACGATGGATCAGGTGGTGATCGATGTCGGCGACGCCGCCGTCGACGTGGGTGACGAGGTCGTGTTGCTGGGTGCTCAGGGCGATGCGGCGATCACCGCCGACGAGTGGGCCGCCCGGCTGGAGACCATCAATTACGAGATCACCTGCGGGTTCGGGCCGCGGGTGCCGCGCCGGTTCACGGGAGGCAACGCATGATCGAAGGCGGAAGCCTCACCAGCATCGCCGGGGTCGAGGTGGGCCACTGGAGCGATCCGATCGCCCGTACCGGCGTCACCGTCATGACCTTCCCCGAGCCGAACGTGGCTGCGGTGGAGGTGCGGGGTGGAGCGCCCGGCACCCGAGAGACGGCGCTGCTCGCCCCGGGCATGATGGTCGAGGCGATCCAAGCCCTGGTCTTCTCCGGCGGTTCCGCGTTCGGGCTCGCCGCGGCCGACGGGGTGGTGCGCGCGCTCGAGGCCGACGGGCGGGGCCACCCGACACCGTTCGGGCGGATACCGATCGTCCCGGCTGCGATCCTGTTCGATCTGGGGGTCGGCGATGCCTCGGTGCGTCCCGGCGCCGCAGAGGGGGCCGCCGCCTACGCAGCGCGTTCGACGGCGCCCGTCGGCCTCGGTCCCGTCGGAGCCGGTACCGGCGCCTCGGTCGGCGTGTGGCGGGGCATCGAGCACGTCCGTCCCAGCGGCCTCGGCTCGGCCGCCGCGCACGCCGGTGCCGCAACGGTGGCCGCTCTCGTGGCACTCAACGCAGCGGGCGACGTCTTCACGCTCGAAGGAGCGCCGCTGACCGGCGGCGGACCCGTGCCCGGACCGCCCCAAATGACGCCGGGCACCGTCGAGCAGACCACCCTCATCGCCATCGCCACCGATGCGGCGCTGACCCGGAGCCAGCTGGGGCGCGTCATCGTTCGCGCCCACGATGCCCTGGGCGTGTGCGTGCGGCCGGTCCACACCCAGTTCGACGGCGATGTCGTCTTCGCCGTCGCGTGCGGGCGGGTGGACGGCGATGTGGAGGGCGTTGGGGCCGCCGCGTTCGAGGTGACGGGCCGCGCCATCGAACGGGCGATTCGGGGCGCAGAGGAGGCTTCGGGATGACGGCCGCCGAGCGCAGCGCCGCCCTCGCCGAGCTCGCCGCCCAGGCGGCGGCCTGCGTGTCTTGCCGCCTCCACGAAAGCCGGCTCAACGTCGTGTTCGGGAGCGGCAACCCCGATGCCGACGTCGTCTTTGTCGGCGAGGGGCCGGGACAGCGCGAGGACGAGCAGGGCCTGCCGTTCGTCGGGCCGTCGGGGAATCTGCTCGAGCGGTTGCTCGGCGAGATCGGTCTGATGCGCGAGGACGTCTATATCGCCAACGTCGTCAAGTGCCGGCCCCCGCGCAATCGCGACCCGCGCCCGGACGAGATCGAGGCGTGCAAAGGCTATCTGCGCGAGCAGTTGCGGCTCATCGAGCCAAAGGTCGTCGTCACGCTCGGCAACTTCTCGAGCAAGCTGCTGTTGCGCACCGAGACCGGGATCACACGGCTGCGCGGCCGGGCCTACGAGTGGTGGGGTCGCCACCTCGTGCCGACGTTCCACCCGGCCGCCGCATTGCGGGGGAGTGCCCGGGTTCTCGAGGAGATGCGGTACGACTTTGGGATCGTGCGCACTCTGATCGACGGTAATCTGGCGGATGCGAGCCAGGATGAGAGTACCCCTGCGGCAGCTCCCGTCTCGGCGAGCCCCGCTGAACCCAACCCCGAGCAGCTCGGCCTCTTCAAATGAACCTCTCCACCGTTGGGCCTCCCCTCGAGCTCACGAGCACGTCACCGGCCGAGACGCTTGCGCTGGGGCGCCGGCTCGCGGGGCTGCTCCGTCCCGGTGATGTCGTCCTGCTGGTCGGGCGCCTCGGCACCGGGAAGACATTGCTGGCCTCCGGGATCGCCGAGGGCCTGGGGGTCGAGGAACCGGTGACGAGCCCCACGTTCGTCATCGTGAGGAGCTACGACGGGTTCCTCCCGGTGCATCACGCCGACGTCTATCGCCTCGGTTCCACGGGCGAGTTCGACGATCTCGATCTGTTCGCCACCGCCGACGAGGGCGTGCTCTTGATCGAGTGGGGGAATGCGATTGCGGGGGCGGTGCCCGACGATCATCTGGTCGTCGAGTTGGAAGCCACGGGCGACGAAGCACGCCTGGTTCGCTTCGCCCCCCACGGCGGCTGGTGTGACCGGTCCTTGAACGGTCTCGTCGCATGAGGATTCTCGCGATCGACACGGCGACTCCGGCCAGCTCCGTCGCGCTCGGCGAAGCGGGCGCGCTGGTGGCGATGTCGCTCCACGTCGACCCGCGGGGTCACGTCGAGTTCCTGGTCCCGGCGATCGACTTCTGCTTCGAACGGGCCGGCTGGTCGCCCGATGACCTCGATCTCGTGGCCGTCGACGTCGGCCCCGGTCCCTACACCGGCCTGCGCGCCGGCATCGCCACCGCCCAGGCGATCGCCGCCGCCGTCGGCGTGCCGGTGGTGACGGCGAGCTCGCTCACCGTGCTGGCGCTGCGGGCTGCGACAGGGCGGCGGCGAATCTGGCCGGTCATCGACGTGCGTCGCGGTCAGGTCGCCACGGCGCCGTATCGCCCGGTGCCGGGCGGCGTCGTTCCCGACGGGGATCGCGAATTGTGCTCGCCGGAGGAGTTTCGGGCCCTGATCGATGCCGACTCGGCCGAGACGCTGGTCGTCGGCGACTGGCCCATGTTGCCCGAGGCGGTGTTCCGGGGGATGCACCGCACCAAGAAGGGTCTTCCCCGGTATCCGGCGGCCGACGTACTGCTCGAGATTGCCGAGCTGCGTGCCGCCCACGACGACTTCGCCGGTGCGGAGGAGCTGCGGCCCCTCTACCAGCGCGCCCCGGATGCCCGGATCAACTGGTCGGACTTCCGAGAGGAGGGGCTGTGGCCGGGCGCAGCGTCATGAGCTTCCGCGAGCCGATGCCGGCCGAGCTCACGATCCGGCCGATGGTCGCCGGCGACGTGTCAGACGTCGCTGCGCTCGAGGAGGCCATCTATCCGCAGCCCTGGTCGGTGCGGGTCTTCGAGGACGAGCTTCGCCAGGATGGCCGCATCTACCGGGTGGCGATCTCGGACGGCGTCCTCGTCGGCTACGGAGGGGTGATGCTGATCGGCGAGGATGCCCATGTGACGACGCTGGCCGTCGAGGAATCGGAGCGGCGGCTGCGCCTCGGGACGAGGCTCATGCTCGACCTGGTGGAGTGCAGCCTCGAACGCGGCGCCCGGCATCTGACGCTCGAGGTCCGGTTGTCGAACACCGGCGCCCAACGCCTCTACTCCCGCTTCGGGATGGCACCGGTGGGTGTGCGCAAGGCCTATTACCGGGACGAGGACGCCCTCGTCATGTGGGCCACGGAAATCGACGGTGACGACTACGCCGATCGGCTCCGCCGTATCAAGGAGGCGCTCGATGGCTGATGCACCGCTGATCCTGGGGATCGAGACCAGCTGCGACGAGACCGGGGTCGCAGTGGTGCATGGGTTTGACGTGCGATCGTCGGTGCTGGCGACGCAGGCGGACGCCCACGCCCGCTTCGGCGGGGTGGTCCCCGAGGTTGCCGCCCGGGCGCACGTGGAAGCGATCCGGCCGCTCGTGCACAAAGCCCTGCGCGAAGCGGGACTGCATTCCGGCGACATCGACGTCGTCGCGGCGACGCAGGGTCCGGGTCTGGCCGGCTCGCTCGTCGTGGGCTATGCATTCGCCAAGTCACTCGCCTGGAGTCTCGGCAAGACCTTCATCGGCATCGACCACATGGAGGGTCACCTGTTCGCCCCGCGCCTCCAACACGGCGGCTACCGGCCGCCCGCGGTCGTGCTGCTGGCCTCCGGCGGGCACTCCCAGATCGCCTTGGTTCGAGACTGGGGTGACTACGAGGTGATGGGATCGACGATCGACGACGCTGCTGGCGAAGCGTTCGACAAGCTGGCCCGCTTCATGGGCCTGGGCTACCCGGGCGGTCCGGCCATCGACCGTTCGTCGGACGGTGGAGATCCGAAGGCGATCGCCTTTCCGAGAGC
>JBFFFX010000182.1:0-5926 GCA_041557775.1 Acidimicrobiia bacterium
GCCGCTGCCCGTCGTCGCCGACCCCGAACCCGGGCCCAATGCCATGCCCCTCGGTTCACTCACCGCCTATTTCCGAGGGGCCAAGTTCGCCGCGATCGCCATGGGCCGGCGCTTCCCCGAGGCGAAGGACAGCTCCAAGGCGTATGCGGCGCAGATGGATCGCTACGTCGAGGCGGTGCGTCACGCCCGCGGGTGACCCCGGCGCGATGCCGCGGCGGGCGGTGATCGGACGGTGCTGACCGACCGCGCCTACGCCGGCTACGACGATGCCGGCCGACTGCAGCGCTTCACGGCCCGAGCGGTCGCCGCGGCAGGGCAATCCGGGTATCTGCATGTCGGCGACGTGGTGCACCGCATGTACAACGGGCAGCGCAACGAGAACCTGGCCGATCTCGTCCGCATCTGGGAGGAGGACGGACAGATCGCGGCGTGGGCGCTCGTATCCCCCAACCACGCAGGCTTCGAGGCGCAGATCCGCCCCGATCTCCGGGTGACCCAGCCCCGCCTGGAGCAAACGGTGATCGAGTACGGCGAGTGCCGGACCCGGGAGATCCTGGGCCGCCGCGGCAGCACGGCCGGCGAGATCTACGTCGATGCGTTTGCCGACGACGCCATCCGCATCGGCCACCTCGATCGCCTCGGGTGGAGGCTCGGAAGCGATACCTACGTGCTCACCGACCGTTTCCTCGCCGACATCCCGGAGGTCGCGACAGCTCCCGGCTACACGATCCGCGCGGTGCAGGGACCGGAGGAGGCCGAGGCCGTCGGCGAGGTGCACGCCGCCTCGTTCGGCTCGACCTGGCTCCCGGGCCAGTACCGCACGCTCATGAGCACGCCGGGGTATGCCGCCGAGCGAGAGCTCCTCGCCGTGGCTCCCGACGGGTCGCTCGCGGGCTTCACGGTCACGTGGTGGGACGAGCTGAACGGCGTCGGGCTCTTCGAGCCTGTCGGCGTCCACCCGGCGCACCGCAGGCGCGGTCTCGGCCGGTCGCTGCTCGCCGCCGGGATGCTCCACATGCGGGACGGAGGCCTGCAGCGGGCACTGGTCCTCTACGAGGGCGAGAACCCGGCGTCGGGTGCGCTCTACCGCGGGATGGGGTTCGTGCCGGCGTGGAGGATCCTCGACTATCGCAAGCCGGTCTAGGGGGCGGCTACAGCGGCCGGTAGGGCTCACCGAGTGCGTCGACCGCCATGACGTGATCGGCCACCGGCGTTCCGGCGATGAGGTGTTCCTGGATGATGCGCTCCATGACCTCGACGGTGACGCGGCGGTACCAGACCCCTTCGGGATAGACCACGACGATGGGGCCTTGCTCGCAAATCCGTAGGCAATCCGCCTTGGTGCGGAGCACCGTCCCGGTCCCGGCGGCCGGCGGGTCCGGCAGGGTCTCGGGTTCCTTGCCCCGCCACGGTGGCGGGGCGGAGGACAGGCCAAGCTCTCGGGTGCGCCGCTTGAGGTACTTCCACACCTCGGTTCCGGCTTCACGCGGGGCGCACTTCGGCTCGCCGGGGTCGGCGCAGATGAGCACGTGGCGGCGTTGTCCGCCGATCCCGATTGCCGCGGCGATGAACTCGAGTCGCTGGGTCTGGATCTCGTCGCTCATCGCTTGGCGCGTTCCCCGGGCAGTCAGTCCCGGAAGTTCACGTACTGGAGGGGAATGCGGTAGTCGAGATCCTTGAGCGTCGCGATCACTTCCTGCAAGTCGTCGCGCTTCTTCCCCTGGATGCGGAGCTGGTCGCCCTGGACCTGCACTTGCACCTTGAGCTTCAGATCCCGGATCATCTTGCCCAGGTCCTTGGCGGCCTCTTGCGGGATTCCCTGCGCCAGCGTGAACTCGGCCCGCACCCGGCCTCCCGAAGCCGGTTTCGGGTCGCCGCCCTGCAGCACCTTCAGCGAGACGCCCCTCTTGACCAACCGGCCCTTGAGCACATCGACCGCCGCGTCCAGCCGACCTTCCGACGCCGACTCGACGGTGATGCCGTCGGAGAGCTCGATCGTGGTGTTGGTGCCCTTGAAGTCGAAGCGGTTCACGATCTCGCGCATCGCTTGATCCACGGCGTTGCGGACTTCTTGCATGTCGACCTGGGAGACGACGTCGAAACTCGGCATGAACGGGACAGTAGTGCGTTGCGCCCCGACCCGATCCACCCGTCGCCTGCGGAGTCAGCGGCGATCGGGCGGGAGCTCGCAGATGTCGGGGAGCGTGCGATGCCGCTCGGCGAAGTCGAGGCCGTACCCGACGACCCACACGTCCGGAATCGTGAACCCGAGGTAGTCGATGGTGACGTCGGTCTCGGTCCGCTCTGGCTTGTGCAGGAGGGCGCAGGTCCTGAGGCTCGCAGGGCTCCGCGCCGCCAGCAGGCGCAGCAGGTAGCTGAGCGTGCTGCCGGTGTCGACGATGTCTTCGACCACGACGACGTGCTGGCCGGCGAGGGGGTGGCGCACGTCCATCAGCAGGCGCACCGCGCCCGGCTGCTCGCTCTCTTGCGTTCCGTAGCTCGACACGGCGATGAACTCGACGCGGTGGGGGACGCGCAGCCGTCGGGCGAGGTCGGCGAGGAAGATGAACGAGCCCTTGAGCACCCCGACCAACACCACCGTTCCGGCGTCGGCGTGGTCCTCGTCGATCGCCGCGGCGAGCTCGGCGACGCGCCGGTCGATTTCCGCGGCGGAGATGAGGACCGGGAGATCGTCGCTCATGATTCCACGCTAGCCAGTGCGGTTGCCTTCGTTGCCGCCGCCGGGCCTACGAGAAGGCCGGGCCGGAGGGACCCTTGCGGACAACTGCTGCCCACACCGTCTCGTAGTGATCGCGATCGAAGGGCTCGATGTGGGGCAGCACGAACTCCTCCCAGGAGCGGCGCAGTGGATCGGCCTGGTCGTTCATCATGCGGAGCCCGGCGGGCACTCGCTCGAGCACGGCGCGGAGGCTCATCGGGGTCTCGACCCGGGTGCGAGTGTCGGCGGCGGTGAACGAGGCGTTCACCTCGACCGCGAGCTTGGCGATGGAGGTGACGTAGGCGTGCCCGAGGCGGGGGTGCCGCCGCCGCAGCATGGCGGTCAATTCGTCCTCCTCCGGGAAGGTCTTCTCCCAGATGATCCACCGGTCGGCGAAGGCCTTGTTGAGGGTCTGGGTACCCGCGTAGTCGCGCAGGTCGGTCGGGTTGAGCGTGCCGAAGATGCGGACGTCGTCGCGGAGGCGCACCAGCTCTCCCGTCGGCAGCTCCAGGGCGCGATGGCGATCCAGCAGGCCGTGCAGCGCGAACAGCGTCTCGGCGCCCGCTGCGTTCAGCTCCGACAGGTTGAGCAAGGCGGGGCCCCGCAGGGCCCGCGTGATGTCGCCGTCCTCCCAGCGGCTCTCCGTTCCTCCCTTGCCGTCGCCGTGGAGCTTGACCGAGCCGATGAGGGTGATGTCGCGGACCTCGCCGGTGAGCGGAATGCGGTAGTGGGGGAGCCGGAGCAGGGCCGCGAACTGCTCCAGATCGTGATCCTTGCCGGTGCCCATGTGTCCCCGCAGAGCGAGGTGCAGCGGCGTGTCGTCGAAGTGGGCGCGCCGCACCGCCTCGAGTTGTGCCAGGCGATACAGCATCCCGAGATCCACGTAGTAGGGGTCGGGTTCGGGGATGTGGGACATCCGCAGCTCGTAGTCGGGCACGTCCTTCGGGACCTCGACCGTCGTCAGCTCGACCGGCTTGCCGGCGCCGGCGGGGTCCGTGAAGGTGACCGTCTCAGGCATGTCTGCTCCTGTGGTGTTCGGGGAATGATCTCATGGATTCACGATGCGCCGGGAACCGCAACGCCCATGCGGACCACCCGCTCGGGATGCGCCCACCAGCCGTGACCGCCCATCGTCGCCAGCGTCCGGTAGAGCGTCGAGCGGACTCCTTCGACCATGGCCCGGGTCAGTTCGTCGGGACGTTCGACGACCTGGTTGCGGGCGTAGGCGGCCTGCACGGTGGTGTCGCCGATGCCGATACCGAGCACGACGGTGCCGGCGGCCTCCACGGCCTCGACCGACTCGGCAAGCGCTTGCACCGAACCCCGGGTCATGCCGTCGGCCAGCACCACGAGGATGCGGGTTGCCACACGGCGGGCGGCGAGCCGTCCGGCGGCGTAGGCCACGTTGAACTCGTCGACGTTGGCCGCCTTGTCGAACATCGACACCGGCGGCGACAATTCGGGTTCGAGACGGGCGCGGCGCCCGGCCTCGATCGGCGCCGCCGCCGTCCAGAAGAGGCCCGCCGTCACCTCGTCGGCGCCGCGCCACCGGCGATCGAAGCTCTTCACGATGTAGTGGTTCACGGTCCGGGTGAGACGGTCGGCCGAGCCCCCTTGGGTACGGCGCAGCGCACCGGTCGCACGGTGCCGCCGGTCGCTGAAGGAGCGCTCCGAGTCGTCGGGGCTCGCGGCGAATGCCCGATTGAAGAGGGCCACTTCGAACTCGATCTGCAGCTCGTCGCACAGGTGGGCGAGTGTCCAGGCGCCGAGCGTCGCCGCGGCGAGCGCCCACGGAGTCTTGCGGCCTCCCTCGAGGGAACGGGGCTGGAGCATGCTGGCCGATCCGTCGACGAGCAGGCTGACGGCGTACGAGCGGCGCATCGGCAAGTCGCGCCGCTCGAACATGCGCTCATAGATGCCGGCGCCGAGGAGCAGGGCGGCGTAGGGCGACAGGTCGCCGGCGTCGTAGCCGCTGCGGAGGCCCCGCCGCTGATTGGCGAGGAAGAGCGGATACAGCTCGCCGGACACGCGGCGCTGGGCGACGTGCCAGCGGCGAGCCGCCTCGTCGAGGAGCCCGCGTCCGTCTGTGGCGAAGGCGCTGAACCGCTCCGGCATGTCGCTCACGAGCAGCTTGCCTCCCTGGCCGGTCGGTAGATAGACGGTGGGGGACTCGCTGACCCGAACGACCTGCTCGGTGGCGGGATCGCCTGCGTGGTCCGCCTCGCCGTGGCGGCCGTGCTCCGCGCTGACGGTCTGCGCCGCCTGCCGCGACTGCTCGTAGGACTCCTGGTCCCGAAGCGGCGGGGTCACGATGCGGACGGCGTCGACGCTCTCGCTGATCGCAGCCTTGTCCGCCTCGTCCTGGAGCTTGCGGGTGGTGGCGGTATCGACCCCACCGGTGTCCGTGACGAGACGATGCAGCCGGGCCACTTCGAGCAGTTGAAGTGCGGCGGTGCCCACGTCCCAAGGATCGTCGAGTTCCGGGATGCCGGCGATGAACGGTCCGGCGTCGTCGAGCGCAGCGGCGACGTGCGGTGCGACCCGGCGTTCCAGCTGCGCTCGGTCGAGGTAGCCCCCGACGAGCATGAAGCACGCCAGGGCGAACTGGCCGAGGGGCCTTGCCTCCCGCAAGGCGTCGGGAACCGCCGCCACGTACATGTCCTGGAGCACCGACCGGGCGCCCCCGAAGCCGGCGAGGTGGCGGATCTCCTGGCGGGCGTCCTCGAGGCTCATGAACAGCGCCTCGGCGGCCTCGCCTCCGGCTTCCCGGAGTGCGTCGAGGAGGGGAAGAATTGTTGGTCCGGCGGCGCCTGCCGGCTCGGCGGCGGCTTCGGCAGTCTTGATCCGCTCGAGCTCCTCGGCGACGTCGTCCTCGAAGTCCTCGCCGAACAGGTCGAGCGGCGACCCGATCGGTTCAGCCGGCGCCGGTGGGGCGTCCGAGTCGGTTCGGCGGTGCTGCTTCCAGCTCTCCGGCACCGGACGATGCTCGTCGAAGTCGGTGGCGATGAGGTGGATCGCCTCGTGTAGCGCCGAGGTCAGGGCAACCTCGGTCGGTGTCACCGGAGCATTGCGGGCGTACGCCGCTTGGAAGACGCCGGGGTCGATGACGACCTCGCCGTCGCCGGCTCGGGTCTGAGATCCGAGCCGTATCTGGAGGGAGTCGTCGCCTGCGATGGCGCGGGCGAATCTGGTCACTGCCGGCGCCAC
>JBFFFX010000183.1:0-5901 GCA_041557775.1 Acidimicrobiia bacterium
GAGGGTCCCGTACCGCCCTCCGGGTTGGCGGCGGCCGCAGGCTGCACCATGTATCGCCCCCTCTCGTACAGCTGCCTGCGGCCGTCGCATCCTCTCTGGAGGGGCAGTCAATTCACGCCCTGTCCACCGTGTTAGCGTCGCGCCGACATGCGCATTGGAATCCCAAGAGAACGCCGTCCTGGAGAACACCGCGTCGCCGCGGTCCCCGACGTCGTCAAGAAATACGCCGAGTGGAGCTGGGATGTCGCCGTCGAGCGCGATGCCGGCACCGCCGCCGGGTTCCCGGACGCTGATTACGAGGACGCTGGTGCTGCGATCGTGGAGAACGCGCACGATGCCGACCTCGTATTGAGGGTCGGTCCCCCGGATCCCTCCGAGATTGCCCAGATACCGCGTGGGGCCGCCCTCGCCGGCTTCCTCGATCCGTTCGTCGCCGCCGACGTGGCTCGCGCTGCGGTCGATCGCGGCCTCACCGCGATCGCCGTCGAGGCGATCCCGCGCACCACCCTCGCCCAGAGCATGGACGCGCTGTCGTCCCAGGCCAACATCGCCGGCTACGCGGCGGTGCTGGTGGCTGCCGGCGCAACTCCCAAGCTGCTGCCGATGATGGTGACGGCCGCCGGAACGATCCCGCCTTCGCGAGCGCTGATCCTCGGCGTCGGAGTCGCCGGACTGCAGGCGATCGCCACGGCCAAGCGGCTCGGCGCCATCGTGTATGCCTACGACATTCGCACGGAGACGAGGGAACAGGTCGAGAGCCTGGGCGGCAAGTTCGTCGAGGCGATCACGACGGAGGCCGACGAAGGAGGCTACGCACGAGAAGTCGGGGAGGATGCCGCTGCGCAGCAGCATGCCGCGCTCGCACCGCACGTCGCTGCGTCCGATCTCATCGTGACGACCGCTCAGATACCCGGCCGGCCTGCGCCGCTCCTGGTCACCGAGGAGATGGTCCGCTCGATGCATGCGGGGTCGGTGATCGTCGACATGGCCGCCGCCACGGGTGGCAACGTCGCCCTCTCCCGCCCCGACGAGGTGGTGCACGTCGATGGCGTCGCCATCCATGGACCCACCAACCTGGCCAGCATGTACGCCGCCG
Source organism: Acidimicrobiia bacterium (assembly GCA_041557775.1). GTDB lineage: Bacteria > Actinomycetota > Acidimicrobiia > Spongiisociales > UBA5794 > DATHZQ01. Next base: position 1,097 of record JBFFFX010000183.1, read on the forward strand.
ACGCCAGTCGCATGTACGCCCGCAACCTCTTGTCTCTGCTGGGACGGGCACGCGACGAGGAGTCGGGCGCCTTCACCGTCGACCTCGCCGACGAGATCCTCGGTGAGGCCGCGGTCATCGCCGGGGGCGTGGCCCGCCACCCCCGCACGATCGCCCTCCTGGAAGGAGCCGAACGGTGAGCGCCGTCTTCATCTCCGGAATCGTGGTCTTCGTCCTCGCCGCCTTCGTCGGGCTCGAGGTCATCTCCAAGGTGCCGCCCACGCTGCACACGCCCCTGATGTCCGGCGCCAACGCGATCTCCGGCATCACGATCGTTGGCGCCTTGATCGCCGCCGGCGTCGGCGAGGGGACGGCCGCCACCATCCTCGGCTTCCTCGCCGTCACCACGGCAACGATCAACGTCGTCGGTGGCTTTCTCGTCACCGACCGCATGCTCGAGATGTTCAAGAAGAAGCCGGCGAGGAAGGCGAACACGCCATGACCGAGCTCCTCTACCTCCTCGCCGCCGTCCTCTTCATCTTCGGTCTCAAGCAGCTGTCGTCGCCGCGCACCGCTCGCCGGGGCAACCTGCTCGCCGCCGCCGGCATGCTCGTGGCCATCGTCGTCACGCTGGTCGACCAGGACATCGTCTCCTGGATCACCGTGGTCGCCGGCCTGGTGACCGGAGGAGCCGTCGGCGCCGTGCTGGCGCTGCGGGTCCAGATGACGGCGATGCCCCAGCTCGTGGCTGCGTTCAACGGCTTCGGCGGCGTCGCCTCGACGTTCGTCGCCTTGGCGGAGCTGAATGCCGCCGATGCCGCGTTCGAGACCGAGACTGCCGTGACCGTCGTCCTTGCGCTCGCCATCGGGACCATCACGTTCACCGGCAGCTTCATCGCGTTCGGCAAGCTGCAGGGGCTGATCAGCGGCCGGCCGCTGGCACTTCCCGGCGGACACCTTGTCAACGCCGCCCTGGCTGCCGGCGTCGTCGGCGTCGGCGGCTGGGCCCTCGTCGGCGAGTTCAGCACGCCGTATTGGATCGTCGTGGGCATCGCCGCGGTGCTCGGCGTGCTCGCGGTGCTCCCGATCGGCGGCGCCGACATGCCCGTGGTGATCTCGCTGCTCAACTCCCTGTCGGGCGTCGCTGCCTCGATGGCCGGCTTCGTGATCTCCAACTCGGCCCTCATCATCGGCGGTGCGCTGGTCGGGGCCGCCGGGTTGATTCTCACGCTGCTGATGGCCGAGGCGATGAACCGCTCGATCGCCAACGTGCTCTTCGCCCGCTTCGGCGGAGGCGGCGGTGGGGGCGGCGTGATCGGCGACAAGCCGGTCAATCGGGCGACCGCGGACGACGTCGCCATTGCGCTGGCGTATGCCCAGCACGTCATCGTCGTGCCCGGCTACGGACTCGCCGTCGCCCAGGCCCAGCACGCGGTGCGCGATCTGGCCAACGAGCTCGAAGCACGGGACATCGACGTCGGGTACGCGATCCACCCGGTCGCCGGCCGCATGCCCGGGCACATGAACGTCCTGCTCGCCGAGGCCGACGTTCCGTACGATCAGCTCTTCGACCTGGATCAGTCCAATCCCAAGTTCCCGCAGACCGACGTCGTGCTGATCATCGGCGCCAACGACGTGGTCAATCCCTCGGCTCGGGAGGACACGACGAGCCCGATCTACGGGATGCCCATCCTCGACGTCGACAAGGCCCGAACGGTGGTGGTGATCAAACGGTCGCTCTCCCCCGGTTTCGCCGGCATCGACAATCCGCTGTTCTACGAGGACGGCACGATGATGTTCTTCTCCGACGGAAAGGCGGCGCTGGAGTCGATCCTCGGCGCACTGGACAACGTCTGATGGACTTCTCCGAGGTCGTGCGCCGGCGCCGCATGGTCCGGAACTACACGGCCGACCCCGTCGACCCGAAAGCGGTGGACCGCATCCTCGAAGCGGCCCGGCGAGCCCCTTCCGCCGGTTTCAGCCAGGGCCAGGCGTTCGTCGTGGTCACCGAGCCGGAGCGGCGGGCACGCATTGCCGATCTGTCAGGCGAGCCGGCGTACGTCGCAATGGGCTTCGACCCGTGGATCTCCCGCGCCCCCGTCCACGTCGTCGTCTGCGTCAGCGAGGAGATCTACCGGGCACGCTATCGCGAATCCGACAAGAGTCCCGACGGCGTCGAGCACGAATGGCCGGTGCCGTACTGGTGGGTCGACGCCGGGGCGGCGTTGATGCTGGTGCTCTTGGCGGCCGTTGACGAAGGGCTGGCAGCCGGCTTCCTCGGCTCCCACGCCATGCCGGACCTCGAACGACTCATCGGTCTGCCCGAGGACATGAAGGCGATCGGGGTGGTCACCATCGGACACCCCGCACCAGATCGACGCTCGGGTTCCCTCGCCCGCGGCCGCCGCGACCGCGCCGAAGTCGTGCACCGCGAGCAGTGGGGTGGTCGGTGACCACAGCGCCGAGGATCGACACCGCGGCTCGTCGCCGCCGCCTCGGCCGCCGTCATCACCTCACCGCTCCCGCCGACTCGGTCGAGACCATTGCCGCCGACCTCGTCGGGTTGCACTCGAGCGATCCGGTGACGGTGTACCTCTCGGTGCAGGCGCGACTGATCGATTTCACGGTCGGCGATCTCGAGACGGTGTTGTACGAGCGGCGGTCCTTGCTACGGGTGCTCGGTATGCGACGCACGATGTTCGTGGTGCCTCGCGACCTGGCGGCCACGATCGACGCCGCATGCGCCCGCGGGCTGGTGCCTGCCGAACGCAGGCGACTGGTCGGCTACCTCGAGAACCAGGGCGTCGCAGCCGACGGTGCGGCATGGCTCGCAGATGTGGAACGGCGCACCTTGGACGCGCTCCACGAAGCAGGCGAGGCAACGGCCGTCCAGCTTCGCGAGACCGTCCCCGAGCTGAAGACGCAGCTGCGCTTCGGGCAAGGCAAGACCTGGGGCGGCACCGTCGGCGTTTCGACGCGCGTGCTCTTCCTACTCGCCGCACAGGGAATGATCCTGCGCGGCCGGCCGCTGGGCTCGTGGCTGTCGAGCCAGTACCGCTGGGCCCTCGTCGACGACTGGATCGGTGGCGCAAGGCTCGGCGTCATCGACCAGGCGCACGCCGAGGTCGACCTCGTGCGCCGCTGGCTGGGCACGTATGGTCCGGGCACGGAGACCGACCTCGCGTGGTGGACGGGTTGGGGAAAGCGGCAGACGCGACGAGTCCTCACCGAGGTCGGCGCCTTGCCGGTCGAGCTCGATGAGGGCACGGGTTACGTTCTTCCCGCCGACCTCGTCGACGACGCCGACGACGACGCGCCTTGGGTTGCGCTGCTCCCGTCCCTCGATCCTGCGGTGATGGGGTGGAAAGAACGGAACTGGTTCCTCGGTCCACACCAGGCGGTGCTCTTCGACCGCAACGGCAACGCGGGCCCAACCGCCTGGAGCGACGGCCGTATCGTCGGTGGCTGGGCCCAGCGCGACGACGGCACGGTTGCCGTGGAGCTCCTCGAAGACGTGGGCCGCGAGGCGACGACGGCGCTTCACGACGCGGCGCACCGCCTCACGGAGTGGCTGGGCGACATCCGGATCAACCCCCGCTTCAGAAGCCCGCTCGACCGGCGACTCGGCCGCTGATCGGCGTTCCGGTCAGCGGCGATCCCATTCCCAGCTGAGGATCGCACCCGGCTCCGGGGGCGATGCACCCGCCGAGCGGTAGGTCGCCTCCGCGGGTTCGTCGCCCGCTGGAATCGCGACCCACATGCCGTAACAGCCGCGGGCGACGGCGACCTGCCGGAGTGCTGCGACGAGACCACGCCCGATCCCGCGTCGCCGGTACGCAGCGGCCACGCCCAATTCGTACAGGAACATCTCGGTCCCCTTGTCCGGGTGCGTCGTCTCGACCCCCGTGACGAACCCGGCCGGGACGCCCGCGACGTAGGCGATCAACAGATGGTGACCGGGCTCCGCCAGGAACCGCTCCGTCCACTCCGGGCGGGGGGCGGCGTCGAACAGATCGGCAGCGGCGAGGACGTCCGCGGCGTCGCCCGGCTCGATCCGGCGGATGTCGGGTGGTGCGACGCGCTCGCTCGCGCTCAACGGCGGTCGGCGACGACGACGCCGCAGCGGACAACGAGACGCGGCGCCGCAAGAGCTGCAACCGAGTCGGGGGCGTCGACCACGATGAAGTCGGCAGGACGTCCCGGGACGAATCCGGCGACGTCGAAGTAGCGCCGCGGCACCTCCGTCAGCGCGGCGACGACGTCGCGCTCGTCCATCCCGTAGTCGACCATCCGCGCCGCCTCTCGGGCAACTTCGCCGTGGCGAAGCGCCAGGTCCGTCCCCGCCATGACGTTGACCCCGGCGGCAACGGCATCGGGGAGAAGACGCCGCACGTTGTGGAGACCCTCCGCGAGGAGCCGGCCACCCGACGAAGCCGGACCGAGTTGTTCGGCGAGGATCTCCATCGCCGCGATCGTCGGCACCCATGCGCCACCGCGCCCACCGAGCATCGCCACGTCGTCCTCGGTGAGGAAGAGACCGTGCTCGATCGAATCCACTCCTGCCCGGACCGCCATACCCGGCGTGTCGGGAGCCGCGGTGTGGATGGCGACCTTGCGCCCGCCGGAGTGCGCCGCGGCAACTGCAGCGCGCAACGCAGACTCATCGAAGTTGGGCACCGCACCAACGCCTCGTCGCGGCCAGTCGCCGATGACCTTCACCCATGTCGCATCGGGCGGGGTGGCCTCGTCGAGCGAAGCCGCCAGGGCCGACGGCTCCACCTCCACGGCATACCCGTGGTAGTAGCCGCCCGGCGACGCGAGGAAGC